>JAPLUH010000053.1 GCA_026397675.1 Verrucomicrobiota bacterium | reverse complement strand
GGAGGTGGAAGTGGCCGCAGGCCTGCCTGATAATCCTCACTTATTTCGGCTCATCGGTGCATTGCGAGATCGGTACGTCGATTTGGAGCCCGAACTGCAGGCAACCCACGCCACCCTGCTGGCGAGTCGCCCTGGATCTGAGCCGTCTGGATCCGAACCGTCGGCGGCATAAAAAAACCCGCCCCAGATCGGGGCGGGTGAGAGGGATCGATGGAGGTTTCGGTGGAAACCCAGTAATCCGAGTGTGCGGAGATTATTCCTCCACGAACCGGATCGAGCGCTTCTTCTCGGAGCGCTTGCGCTGGTTCTCATCGAGGATCTTCTTGCGGAGGCGCAAGTTCTTCGGAGTCGCCTCCACGTACTCATCCACGTCGATGTACTCGAGAGCGCGTTCCAAGCTCAGCTTCAGCGGCGGGCTGAGCTGGATGCCCTTGCCGTCGCCCTGGGAGCGCATGTTGGTGAGCTTCTTTTCCTTCACCGGGTTAACCGGGATGTCGCTCTCACGGGCGTTTTCACCGACGATCATTCCCACGTACACTTGATCTCCGGGTTCGATCATCAGGCGGCCGCGCTCCTGTGCCATGTTCAGCGCGTAGGAGGTCGCTTCACCGGTATCCATGGATACCAGGGAACCGTTCTTTCGGGCGGCGATTTCGCCGCGATCTTCGCCGTATTCGTGGAAGAGGTGACTCATCACGCCCATACCCTTGGTCATGTTGACCAAGTCTGTTTCGAAACCGATCAGACCGCGCATGGGTGCCACTGCTTCCACCGAGACCAAATTGCCAGCATGGACCATGTTGGTGATCTGTCCCTTGCGGAAGGCCAGGCACTCCATCACCGCGCCGAGGTTCTCGCTGGGTGTCTCTACGAACACCTTCTCGATCGGCTCCAGGGGTTCGCCCGTCGGGCTCTTCTTCCAGAGCACCTCAGGGCGGCTGACGAGCACTTCGTGGCCTTCGCGGCGCATTTGTTCGACGAGGATCGCGATTTGCATCTCACCGCGGCCGGACACGGAGAAGATCTTCGGATCGCTGGTTTGCGCGATGCGCAGGGCGACGTTGGTGCGGATTTCCTTTACCAGGCGGTCCCAGATGTGCCGAGCGGTCACCAGCTTGCCGTCTTGGCCGGCCAGAGGTCCGTCGTTCACCGCGAACTCCATCTGAATGGTCGGCGGGTCGATGGGGATGTAGGGCAGTGACGCACGCGCTTCGCTGTCGCAGAGCGATTCACCAATGAAGACGTTCTCGAAACCCGCCACGCCCACGATGTCGCCGGCGCTAGCCTCGGAGATCTCGATGCGCTTCATGCCCTCGAAGTGGTAGAGCATGGTGATCTTGCCCTTGGTGATCTTGCCGTTGCCGTGGCGGCAGATGGCCGACTCACCCACCTTGAGCTGGCCCTCGACGATCTTGCCGAAGGCGATACGACCCATGTAGTCGCTGTAGTCCAGATTGGACACCAGCAACTGAAATCCCTCGCCTGCATGAGCGCGGGGCGGGGGGATGTGCTTCACGATCGCATTGTAGAGCGGCTCCATCGTGTCGGTGACGTCGGTGAGCTCGTTCTTGGCGTAACCCATTTTCGCCGAACAGTAGATGAAGGGGAAGTCGAGCTGCTCATCGGTCGCGTTGAGGCTCATGAAGAGTTCGAACACCTGGTCGAGCACCTTCTTCGGGTTGGCGTTTTCGCGATCGATCTTGTTGATGACCACGATGGGCTTGGCACCGGCCTCGAGTGCTTTGCGCAGCACGAAGCGGGTCTGGGCCTGAGGACCCTCGGCCGAATCCACCACCAGCAGCACGCCGTCGATCATGTTCATGATACGCTCGACCTCGCCGCCGAAGTCGGCGTGTCCCGGAGTATCCACAATGTTGATGTGGTAGTCCTTGTACTTGAAGGCGGCGTTCTTGGCGCGAATCGTGATGCCCTTTTCCTTTTCCAGGTCCATGGAATCCATCAAGCGCTCCACCTGGGTCTCAGCCTGGTTGGCACGGAAGGTTCCGGATTGCTTGAGAAGGCAGTCGACGAGCGTGGTCTTGCCGTGGTCGACGTGGGCGATGATCGCGATATTTCGGATGTGCTGCATAATGGCCGTTTCCCTCCAATAGGGCCGTGCAGAATGGCGAGTGGATGGAAAACGTCAAGTTGCAGGAAGGGGTCAAACCCTGTCGGCCGAGTAACAATTTTATGACGGCGGATGCATTGGATGCGCCAAATCGGGGCGCAAACCCCGATCAGGACGCCCAGTGAACCGTGCCAACTCCCTGCATTTAACTGTTATCACCATCGAGGAAACCGCCCAAACCACCCAAAATGGAGCCTTCTTCGCGACGGCTTCCACCTCCCGCCGGCGAGGCGGCGATGATTCGGTTGGCCAACCGGCTCAAGGGCAGCGACTGGAGCCAGATCTTTCCGGGCCCCCGCAGCGTGGCGAAGAAAAGACCTTCGCCGCCGAAGAGGGCGGTTTTGACCTTACCCACATACTGGATGTCGAAGGCGACCGAGTTCTGGTAAGCCACCACGCAGCCGGTGTCCACGCGCAGGGTCTCGCCCGGAGCCAAGACCTTTTCCATGAGTGTGCCGCCGGCATGGACGAAGGCCCATCCATCGCCCTGAAGGCGCTGCATGATAAAGCCCTCTCCGCCGAAGAGGCCTGCCCCGAGCTTTCGTTGCAGGGCGATGCCCACGCTCACGCCCTTGGCCGCACAGAGGAACGAGTCCTTTTGGCAGATGAGTTCGCCACCGAGGTTGGCCAGGTTCACTGCGACGATCTTGCCGGGATAGGGCGCTCCGAAACCCACGCGGGACTTCCGGGGTGAGTGGTTCTGGAAGACCGTCATGAACAGCGACTCACCGGTGAGCAGTCGCTTGCCGGCGCCCAAGAGCGCTCCCATAAAGCCGCTCTGTTGTTGAGAGCCGTCACCGAAGATGGTCTCCATCTCGATGCCTTCCTCCATGAACATCATCGCGCCCGCCTCGGCCACCACGGCTTCCATGGGGTCTAGCAGCACTTCGACATATTGAAGGTCGTCTCCGCGGATTTCGTACTCGATTTCGTGCATCATGACTTTGGATCGAGGGTGGGGTCGCCGCCCTGCAAAGAGCCACCCAAACGCCAGTTGGCCTCGGGGTCAAGTGGAGGACTGGTCTTGAATCCCAAAGACACTCCGGCTCGGGCGGCTTTGGCCTGTCGGGAATCCGCGGTCGGGATTTGCCGACGGGCATCGGAGTAGGTACCGTCGCCACTCATGAAGTACCGTCGTTTCGGCCGGACCGGAATTCAGATGCCTGTCTTTTCCTGCGGCGGCATGCGTTACCAGCAGTCGTGGTCGGACATTCCGTGGGACCAAGTGCCCGCCGCCGGCCAAGCCAATCTCGAGGCGACCATTGCCCGCTCCATGGAGCTGGGAATCCATCACATCGAGACCGCTCGCGGCTACGGTTCTTCGGAGATGCAGCTCGGGCCTGTGCTGGCGAAGTATCCGCGCGAGTCGATGATCCTTCAGACGAAGGTGATGCCCAAGCCGACCGCGCAGGAGTTCCTCGATACCTTCGAGACCTCCATGGCCTACTTGAAGCAAGACTACGTGGACTTGCTGTCCATCCACGGCATCAACAACCGCCAGCACTTGGACGAGACGCTTCGCAAGGGCGGCTGCATGGAGGTCTGCCGGAAGCTCCAGCGCGAGGGACGGGTTCGTCACGTGGGCTTTAGCACCCACGCCACGCCGGATGTGATTTCCGAGGCCATCCGCAGCGATGAGTTCGATTACGTCAACTTGCACTGGTACTTCGTGAACGATCTCAACCGCGTCTGCGTGGCGGAGGCGGCCCAGCGGGACATGGGTGTCTTCATTATCAGCCCGAATGACAAGGGTGGGAAACTCTACCTCGAGTTGCCCAAGATGCGTTCATTGTGTGCGCCATTGACGCCCATGCAGTTCAACGACCTCTACTGCCTGGCCCGTCCGGAAGTGCATACCCTGTC
>JAPLUH010000518.1 GCA_026397675.1 Verrucomicrobiota bacterium | reverse complement strand
GGAGGACACTGCCATGAGATTCGCGCACCCTGGGCTGTTGCTGCTCATTCCAGTCCTGATCGCCATGATCGTCGGTGTCTGGGCTCTGGAACGGCGACGCAACCGACGGCGAATCGCGCAGTTTTCGGGCAGTGCCGACCGGCCTTGGGCTGATCCTGGGCTCGTGCCGTGGCGACAACGGGCCGACCGGGCCTTGGTCTTGGCCGTGGCTATTCTGCTGCCACTGGCATTGGCTCGCCCCCTGGCCTTCCGCACCAACGAGCAGTCGGAGTTGCGAGGAGTCCCCTACCTCATCGCACTCGATCTCTCCCGATCCATGCTGGCGACCGATGTTCGCCCCAACCGGTGGTTTGCGGCCACCAACGCGTTATCCCGCTTTTTGGATTCCAGCCGAGCAGACCGAGTGGGGTTAATTACCTTTAGCGGTGTGGCCTACCTCAACGCACCACTCAGCTTCGACACACGGGCCATCCAAGCCATGTTGCGTTATGCATCGCCCTATACGATGGAAATGGATAGTGAAACCGCCGGGTCCAATTTGGGTTCTGCCATCGAGCGGGCCGGGCGATATTTTCAAACCAATAGCATCCAACCCCGGGTGGTCATTCTAGTGACGGACGGCGAAGATTCGGGCGATCAACTCTTAGAGTTCACCCGCCGTTGGGCTCGTCAGGGCGTGAAAGTGTGCGCAATCGGGGTGGGGACCCGAGGTGGTTCAAAGGTTCCACGGATCCAATGGGGTGGCGCAGCACAGAACACCTCTGGTCAGGAAGTCGTCTCCCGACTGAATGAAGCCAACCTCAAACGCATCACCGCGCTGACCGGAGGCCGCTACGTACCCCTGGGAGATCAAGGAGAAGGGTTTACCACACTCCGGCAGGAATTTCTGGCCCCGTTGGCCGAAAGCGCAGCCCGGGAAGACAGCAAAAACTACGTCGAGGCTTACCCTCTGCCGTTGACCCTGGCCATTGGTGCCCTAGTGGCCCAAGCCATCATTGGGGTCCGCCGCCACCAACGCCCCCGCCTCCCCTCCGCCCTCCGCCCCACAACGCCTCCCGTCGTCCCATGAATTTCCTCCGACGGCCCCATTACCCCTCCGAGCATTCCCTGACTTGGAGCCTGTCCCTTGTTATTCCCAAGCCCTCAGCCCGGAGCCTGTCCCTAGCGCCGCTGATTCTGGCTTTAATCTGCGCCGTCGCACTTCCAGTCCCCACTCTTTCAGCCACAGATCCCCTGAACATTCGGGAACTCCAGCATCAGTTGACCCATGGTGCACCGCAGACCGCTGCCGACACACTGGCTCAACAGGCCGAACTTCGGCCCAACAGTCCTCATATCCAATACAACGCCGGCGTGGCCGCTTATGCAGCACACCGATGGGAGGACGCCCTGGTGGCCTTTGATCGCGTGGAGACGCTGAACCATTCGGCGTTGGCCAACTTGGCCCGATTCCAGCGCGGCAACGCGGAATATCAACTCGGCGTCGAGTCTCGGTCCGCAAATTTGGACGAAACAATCGCCCGTTGGAGGGCCGCTCTCGATGCCTACCAGCTTGTTCTCAAGAAAGCACCCGGTGAACCCAGAGCTCTGGAAAACGACACGTTCGTCCGAACAAAGCTGCTGGACCTTTTAATGGAAGAGGCCCGAAAGGCGGACGACCAGGCCAATCAACCCAACAAGACTCCAGCCCAGCGAATTCCCGATCTTCGCAATGCCCACGAAAAATTCTCCGAAGCGCATCAACTGAGCCCCGTCAACCCCGAGGCTCAACACGGGGAATCCGATACCAAGAATCGCCTCGCTGAAGCCCTCAAGCAGGAGGGAATGCGAAACGTTCAAGCCCCTCTATCGTTAAAGTCAAGCCGACGCGAGCCACGCCTTCCAGAGGTGGACGCCTCAAAACTCGAGCAAGGCATCGCACAACTGGAAGAAAGCCAACAACTGCGCCCGGGCGATTCCCAAGTCGACGAAGCCCTCAAGAAAGCCAAAGACCGCATGGCTGATGCTAAAGTCAAACAGGCTGAGACCTTCCTGGCCCTCGAAGAACAGATTCCCATCACCAAGGAAAAATTAGCGCTCTTGAGAATGGCACGTGAACAAATTGATCACGCTTTGGAGCAATCCCCGAACCATCAGGAAGCTCAGCGCACCGGCGAGGAGATCGACCGCCGCATGGCCCAAGTCCACGAAGACGAAGGGGATTTTCAGGAACAACAGTCCGCCTTTTCCCAACCTGAACAGCAGGCCATGCAATTGAGCCAAGCATTGGACCACTTCCAACAGGCCTCTGAACTTCAACCCAACCAACCGCGCCTCCAGGCCAAGCAGGAACAAGCGGAGCAGAAGTTGGCTCAAACACTGGATAAACTCGCTGACAAGCTCATGCAGTCACCGGGCACACAGGAGCCCATGGAAGCCAAGGCGGCCCGACTGGAAGGGGCCGAGCAGGCGCTCAACGAGCTTCAAGCCATCAAACCCAGTGACAGAACCGCGCAGCGGGCCGAGCAAGTGGGCAAGGAACTCGACGGATTGCGTCAAATGCTCGCAGAGAAGGGACAACCCTCGGAAAGTCCCGGTCAAGGCGACCCGAAAAACGGAGCCCAACCGATGCCCGCCCCCCCTCAGTGGATGGCTCCACCCCTGGACGGTCCGCCTCGCATCAACCAACCCGGCAACAAGGGACAGGCTCCCAAGAGCGCCGGCCGAAATATTCGGGATTACTAAACCGCTTGCTGGGCCATTCAATCTCTAGAGCGTTGGTTTACCCCCATACTTCCCCTTGACCGCTGCGGAGCCTGTCCCCGAGCGGTCTATTCCGCCGCACCCCTGCGTGCCGTAAAACCTCAGGCTATTGGCTCGCCGCGACAAACAGTCCTGCTGAAGCCTGTCCATCAAAGATGGAACACAAACTCAATAGCGTACGGAAACAGAGTGAAGATGAAAGCCATTGCAGCCTGTCACCGAGTGATCTCGCCAACCCATTTAGACAGTAGAGTTGCTATATATAAACAATTGCCACGTCGAATTTGTTCTATTAAACCATCTATATAACAGATGGGTTAAAACAAAATCAATCCTTCAAACTAGACAATCCACCATGCCCGGAAGCCGTTCTGCGGCCTTTTCGAGGGATTTGAGGGCCTGACGTCGATTAACCTCAGCCCCCTCCGGGAAAAGGAGTTTCCAACCCGTCGCATGCATCCAGTCATCCGGTGAACGCAACGGCGGATCTCCGGGATGCCCTAAACCGATGGATAAAGCGAATTGATCGGCAATCTGGACGGCTCCAGCCAAGCGGGCGTCGCGGGTATTCCCCGACGGTGTATGATGATATCGTGTTGTGAACTCCAGAGATTCACCCAATTGCTGAGCCTTCAGATACATCGCACCCAAATGAGCATGATCGCACCCGACACTGTCCAATTCGATCAACCTCACCGGCAGCGATGACCCCTTCAATTGTTCCAAGATGCTGGAGTGATGATCAGGAAAGACAGTAGCGAAGACAATCCACCCTACGTCATGAACCAGACCTGCGACGTAATCGAAATCTTCGCCGGGCTCCGCAGTGACCATCATCAGATCCTTGGTAACCATCGCCACCGCGATACTGTGCTTCCAAAGGTTTCGCCACAGAGCCTCTCCTACCCCGCGCTGAGAACCGGTGATCCGTTTGAAGTCATCAATGACCGGAGTCATGGTAGCCAAGTCCCTCACCTGCCGTACTCCGACATAGAAGACTGCCTCCTCAAGGCTGGTCACGGAATGTCCGAGCCCGTAGTGAACCGAATTTACCAGCTTTAGAAGGCGCGATGTCAGCCCAGGATCGCGACGAATGACCTCGGAAATCTGTCCAGCATAGCGCTGCTCGGCGGCCAACAACTCCCGCAACGCCCCTTGAATGCTCTTGAGCGATGGGATGGGAGGGCACGACTGAAGACGCCGGTGGATCTCCGCCAGAGTCAGAGCCTTCGGGGGGGAACCGGCAGCTACCGTGGAATTCACGGACATTATGCCTCTCATCGGCAGAATGGAGCTTCACCTGAAAGCCTTTGTGGGTGGTGCCTGTCCCCACGCCTTTATGCGCCCACGCCTTCAGGTCAATCCAACGATCCCTAAAGTCCTCTCCATGAAATGCCGATTCACCCTCGACGATGTGTGTTTCTCCAGTCCATGCCGCTGTCCACTGCCCGAATTTGGCAACACGGGCCGGAACGGCTGCAGCGAAACCTTCCAGTCCTAAAATCCCGGAAGGTTTTTCGATTTGAACGGCACCGATCATTGAATCTCCATGAAACCGAAGATCCTGACTGTCGATGACAGCAAGACAATCCGACTCATTGTCACCAAAGCACTTAAACCCTTCGATGTGGATGTGCTCGAGGCCTCAAACGGTGTCGAGGGTGTGGCCGTGGCCATGCGCGAGAAGCCTGACCTCATCCTACTAGACCTCACCATGCCCATTATGGATGGGTCCGAGTGTCTGGCGAAGTTGAAGTCCCACGCCGATCTAAAAAACACCCCCGTGATCATGCTCACGGCCGAATCTGGTAAGGACAACGTCATGAAAATCGCCAAAATGGGCGTTCGTGACTACCTCGTAAAACCCTTCAAAGAAGACATGCTCGTCGAGCGAGCAGGGCGCATCATCGAACTCAAGGCCAAGGGCGGCGGGGTCAAGAAAGTTAAACGCTATGACGACCCGCTCAACATTTTGGTCGTCGATGATAAGCCTGCCATCATCGATCAAATTCGAGCCGCGGTTTCGGACACGCCATGGCAGGTTCATGGGCGAACCCAAACAGGCGAGGCGCTCGACTACTGCTCGCAAAATGTTCCTGACGCCATACTCGTCAGTCTTTCACTGCCCGATGGTGCCGGATTCACCCTATTCCAGATGTTTCGGGCCAGCACCCGAACCAAAAGCGCGCCAATCTTTGGTCTTTCAGTCAAAACCGCCACCGAAGACCAGACTCGCGCTCAACAGGTTGGATTTCTGGGGGTAATCACCAAGCCTTTAGATCCGGACGACCTCAAAACCAAGATCTGCAGGTCCCTGAGTCTGGACACTTCCTACAAGTATTTCCAGCAACGGGAAGGCGTTCTGGCGGTCATGCTCCCAACCAATCTCACCCCCAACGTTGCCAACGAGATCTCCATCCAGATGCGCGGCAAGGTGTCCGAAGCCGTGGATTCCGGGTTGGGCAAAATGATCATCGATATGAGTCAGGTCCGGACCCCGGACATTAACTTGGTGAAACTCGGAATCACTACGATTCAGTTGTGTAATGAGTTGTCCCTTCAACAGCGCCTGGTCGGTTCATCGATCGTTCAGGCCGAGTGTCGCAACTATGAGGAAACCAAAGATTGGGTCTTCGTGGCTTCCTACGAAGATGCAATTCGGGATCTCAGCCGCAGGTAAGGGACGGTTGGAGTCCCCAGGGATGTGGAGAACCAAAGACTCACAAGGATGTGATGAACCTTATACACATGATGATCGGAGGAACCATTCTTATGGTTCCAGTGATCTCGGCGCCCAACGCCTATCTAAAAAGATTGGGTCCCAAGCCTCTGAACTTCGGGGCGCCACCTCGCCCGTTGGAGGACGTGCTGGCAAGACTCCCCATTCTCTACACAGATCTGCCTTCCAAACCCATCGCTTCATCCCAATCCAGCTCAAACGTTCCCATAGACGATCCCTTTTACCTCTGGCCACTGCCCTCAACCCCGCCTGGAGACGAACCGATTAATGATTTTCCGCGACTTCCTGACAACTGGGTAAAATCCCGACTGGGAGTTGAACGATCACCCATCACGCTCCAGGAGCCCAATAACTCGAACTGGGACGTCGGCACCACGATTCAAACCCTCCGACCTCCAAATTCTCTGAGCCCGGAAAGTCTTATTCGATTCTTCGGGACACCTGGCTCTCATAAGGATTCGGCGACCGCCGTACAAGTGCCTTTCATTCCAGGGGCCCCGTCTACCCCCCAATCCAGCAGTGCTGTCTTCCGTCAGGACTGACCCATGACTCATCACTTCTGCCTTCAACGACGAATCTGGCACCTGATCACCTTACTGGTGATTGGGGTCGGTATTCTCATGGCTGAGTCCCCCATTGCAAAATCTTCACCGACAACCACCGCATCCAACCTGGTTAACCGACCCAATCCAAACATCGATGGCGTCAACAGAGCCACACGATTGACCGACGAGGTTGCCGACTCCCTGGAAAAACGGCTCCAATCACCAAAAAAGGATCGTCACGACGTTCCTGAATCTGAAAACGTCCTCCGACGGCAGGTGAAGAAGGTAGTGGTCGACGAAACCAAGGTTTGGCGCGACATGGTTGATGGGGCCGCTCAAGCCTATGAACACAGCACCAAGCCCGAGGATCAACTGGCAGCGGAAAGCCTGTTGGTAGGTATCCTCGAAAACCCAGATGCACCGGTAGAAACCCAGCGGGAATGCCTGAAACACCTCGCGCAATTCGCATTAGACAGCAGATCCCTCGCCAAGGCTCAGCAGATCTACTCCCAATTAGTCAGTCGGTACCCTCTCCATTCAGACACGCCTTCGATTCTCTATCGACAGGGAGTCCTTTACCGGAAAATTGGCGCCACGGAGTTGGCCCTTTCCAAATTCCACGCCGTCATGTCGACCGTGGTGAGTCTTCAGGTGAAGGACATCTCCACCTACCGTTCGCTGGTCCTCTTGGCTCAGACCGAAATTGCGGACACCTTCCTATCGGCAGGCCAATTTGACCGCGCAGCCGATTATTACCGGCGTGTCCTCAAGTTAGGTAACTCAGAACTCAACGAGGCCCAGATTCGCTTGAAACTAGTCAAGGCTGTGTTTGAACTCAAAGACTGGAAAGGTGTCCTGGCAGAGGGCGAGCAATGCATCGAAAAAGCAGCACTTTCGACCCAGATTGCAGAAGTTCGCTTCTTGATGGCTGAAGCTTACAAGAAACTTGGGATGCATCAGGAAGCCATCCAACAAACCTTGGAACTGCTCAACACGGAACAAGAGCGAGCCAGCAAGGACCCAGACAATTGGGCTTACTGGCAAAAGCGGACCGGCAACAAACTCGCCAATGAGCTTTACGAGCAAGGCGACTATCTCAACGCGCTACTGATCTACGAAACCCTCTTCAAACTTCCCGGCAACGCTGAATGGCATTCTCAGGCTCAGTATCAAATCGGATTGATCTACGAACGAATGTTTCAACCAGATCGCGCATCCGCTGCGTACACGGAAATTATTTCCCGATCAACCAACGCTGCCCCCGTGCCCAACAACGTTGCCAAGTTGTCGAACACCAACTCAACCACCTCAACCAACGGTATCCCTTCGGTTCGGCCTCCATCGGCAATGTTGGAAAACAAAGTCGCATCCCAATCCCTAGCTCAACCTGTTTCCTCTGGATTGAAGCTAATCCGCGAGATGGCTCAGTGGCGGCTCAACAACTTGCGTTGGGATCAAAACGTCAACCAAGAGGTTCAAAAGATTTTCCTCCCCAACGCGTCTTCGACGACCAACCGAATCTCTGGGCTCAAGAATTCGATCCCATGAACCCGGAGAACCAGATGGCGTTGGACCTCCGCTCTCACCTGTCGCTGAACACGGATCTTCTAGAGCACCTTGCACAGGAGTCGCAGTGTCTACGGCAACTCGACTCGGCTCAGTTTACCTCGGCTGCCGAGGTACGTCGGGAGGTGTTGCCTCGCCTTGAAGATGCGCTCCAAAGAATTAGGAATCATCGCAACTACTGGCTCTCACTGAGTCCGGAACTCCGGTCCACCAAGCACGAGATCCGGGATCTACTGCGTCAGAATCAGGACCTTATCATGCGGATGATCGTCTTAGACCGGGAGAACGAGCAATTGCTTCTGAGGCGGGGATTAATACCCGCAAAGCATATCCCTCCAGTGCAGCGGCAGCGGCCCCATTATGTGGCGAGCCTTTACCAAAGGCATCACTCCACTGGGAGCGCTTCGCAGCCGGTGCCGGACGAGAATCGCTAAGCAACGAGGGTTTTGCGGGGCAGAATTTCTCGTCCACTTCACCAGCAACTCCTGCATCCACGCCCGCCGACTACTATCCGCGGACGGAGTCACCACACGTCTTTTTAGCGGAGAAGATTGCCCGCATAGAGGAACCGATTACCCTCTCAACGACATGATCCGACCAACGGCGTGGTTGATAATGGCAGCCTGTGCAGTTTTGCTTTCCGCAGCTGAGCGTTCGTTTGATTTTTCGTCAACGAAACCCGGCACCCTTCCCGACGGCTGGAAAACCGAGCTCGCCGGCATTGGAAAACCCGGTGATTGGCGGGTGGTAGAGGAAGATCTGCCCCCGATCCTGGAACCCCTGTCTCCGCAGGCTCCCCGTTTGACCCGCAAAGCCGTCATTTCCCAAACAGCCCCGAGCAATGAGGACGAACGTTTTCCGCTATTGATCCACAACTCCGAACGTTACGGCGACTTCACCTTCACCGCACGATTCCAGATCAATGGGGGCACCTTTGAGCAAATCGCTGGCCTCGTTTTCCGCCATCAAGATTCGAAAAACTTCTACGTCGTCCGAGCCAGCGCCTTGGGCAACAACCTGCGATTCTACAAGTTTGTTGATGGAGAAAGATCTGTTCCAATTGGCCCATCGATTTCCTTCCAAAAAGGCAGGTGGTACGAGTTGTCTGTTCGCGCCGAAGGCAATCAAATCGAAGTCTTACTAAACGGCACCAATGCATTTCCCACTCTGACCGACAACTCCTTCAATGCTGGTCATATCGGCTTCATCACCAAATCTGACACCACCGCTCTGTTTGCTGATGCCAGCATCCGCTACCGCCCCCTAGAGACTCTGGCAGCGGCTTTGGTGCGACAAGCACTTGAGCAGCAACCGCGTCTGCTGAATCTGCGATTGTACGGGGTATCTTCTGACACGCTGGAATTACGATGTCTTGCGGCGAAGAATTCGATCGATCTCGGACTGCAAGCCGGCGAGACGGTACGAAAAGTTCACAAAGAGAATCAGACTTATTTTGGCAAGAATCCGGGAGCATCCGTGGTCACAGCACCCCTGCATGACCGCAACGGCGACGTTATTGGAGTAATGGAATTTCATCTCCGTCCCTTTGCGGGCCAGATTGAATCTACCACCGTAGCCAGGATTCTGCCCACGGTGAAAAAGCTCGAATCCGGCATTACGGGAGCCAAAGCCCTCGCCGAATAAACACACCACCCCGTTTCGACTTTCGCCCAATCCCACTCCCCCAAAAGGGACAGGCTCAAATA
>JAPLUH010000072.1 GCA_026397675.1 Verrucomicrobiota bacterium | reverse complement strand
ACTCCTCCGCGATGATTAGTTCCGCCAGCGCCTCCGCCGTTTCCGCGCGCTCCTCGCCGTAATGCTCCGCCCCCATCCGCTCGCTCATCTGCGTTAGCAACTCCTCCCGAAACTTCTCCTCGCCCAGACACCAACCGCGCCGAATCGGCTTGAACTCTTCGCCTTCCTCCGTTCCTCGCCGTTCCTCGCCGTTCCTCCAACGCCTGCTCAAACTGTTGCCGCCCCGCCGGACTGTCCTCGGGGATGCCCCACGCGCCCAGCAACCGATCCACCCGCAACCACGACGGATGTTTCGACGGTGCGAGCAAGTACGCCGGCCAACTGCTCCAGGCAAAACTCTGCAAGGGCGCATCCGCTGCCACCAGTTTCGCTCGCGCCGGATTCAAGTGGACGTAATCGCCCACGCTCTTGAGGTAACCGCTGCCCGATCCGTCCACGATCAGCGACTTGTAGCGCCCGGAGAACAAGTGGCCGAAGAGCTTATGCCGCCGGTTGAAGCGACTCGTGTAAGTGCCCAGCAACCACTTCATCCCGGCAACCAGATTGGGCTGCGGCGTCTCGACCACGACATGAAAATGATTCGGCATGAGGACATAGGCGTGAACCTGCCAGCCCGTCTTGGTGCAAGCCTCGCCCAGCGTCTCAACGAAACGCTGGCGATCCGCATCATCCACGAAGATCCTTTCGCGCCGGTCACCGCGATTCATGACGTGATAAATCGCGCCAGCATACTCGACTCTCAACTTGCGGGCCATTACGGGAGAGTGGCTTTGGCCGCTTTACATATCAATATCAAGAACCGACCCCTTTTCGACCCCTTTTCCGAGTGCAGGCGGGATTTCGTGCGTCTTCCTGCGTTGAAAGGTCTCACGAATCGCCTTCGGCAGACGGGCGGCATTCATGGTGGTTCGTTCAATCAGCAAGACCAAATCCACCAAATCTTTCACGCGAGTATTTTCCCGGCCCACTCTCAGCACGGTGTAGGCGTGCAGTTTTTCGGCGAACTGTTCCTCGGGTGAAACCGCCCGAAAGCCCGTGCTGGCAATACCCGCAAATCCAAGCCAATCCCGTCCCGAAAGGGATTCGTAAGGCTCGCGCAACACATCCCCTGTGCTGACGTCCAAGTGAAACTTCACAAACGAGCGTCCAGCCAGGCGCGTATCAACCGGGAAGCGTGCGCCGCCATAAGGCGCAGCGTCCAAATCCTGAACTGCATCGCCAAATACGAAGGTGAAGAAATCACCCAAGTCCAACAGCCCGACTTCGCGCAACGCTTCGAGAACTGTTGAAGCGTTGGCATCCCAATCCCGAGTCGGCATCGGGAGTTGCTTCAAAGCGAGATCCACGTCGCGCGTGGTGCGAGCTGTCTTCAGACGCAACTCCATCGCGTAGCCGCCTTTCAAAAGCCACGGTGATTCCGGCTTTGCAAATAGGCGGCAGAGCAGTCGGTCGAACGAGGCCTGTCGGCGCACTCGTTGGAGATCCAGACTTTCTTCCTGTGCTAGCCGTTTCAGCCGGTCTTCCAATGCAACCCGGAACGGCGCCGCCGAAGCATATTTACGAAGGGGCTTCATTTGGTGTTCGCGGCAAGCAGTTCATTGAACCACAGCGGAAAATGTGTCTTGCGGCCAAGCTCCGAGAGTTCCCGCGCGGTAATCACTCCATGCCTTCGTCCTTCAATCAACGCTTGCTCAACGATGTCGCGGGAAGTGGATTCTGCGGCCGCCAGATCAGCTATGGTTCGGAGAGGGCGAGTCACGGCGAATCCTTGCCGGGGTTCGATGTCCGTTTGGTTGAGATTTGCGCGGTGCAGCACCAGGACGTTCGGGGTTTTGGCTGTTCGCCGAAATGCGGCTGGGACCGTCATGTGGAGTTTGGCCGGGTTCAGGTCAGAGAGTTCATGGATGCTGAGCGCGGTTTGATGTGAGTAGACCCCTTCCGGTTCGCCCGCTCTGTTGCGCGACCACAGGGCGTAGATGACGAGTTGTTCCTCGGACGATTGCGGAAACCGTGTCAGCCGATAGATGCCCCGTTCAACGCGCGTCCAATTCCCTGATTTGACGTGATGAGCCTGACTGCCGAGTTGGTATCCTGCCTCGGCTGCCTGCTTGGACGTGAAATAACCTTGCTGCCCTTCGGCCACTGCGAAGAGCGCATCGGCTGCGGTTTTGGCGCCACCAGACATCGCACGAATATACAATGGAGTT
>JAPLUH010000005.1 GCA_026397675.1 Verrucomicrobiota bacterium | reverse complement strand
CATGACCCCCCGGACGATGACTCCTTGGCGCGAACTCGTTGAGATGGTGCGGATGGCGGCCAACGCCGTTAAAACCAATATCCTCCGCTCATCGCTCACCATCCTGGGAGTGTTCGTCGGCGTATTCTCCATCATCGCCGTGATGACCGGTATCCGCGTGCTCCAGCAAAATCTGGAAGACGCAATGAACGGCCTTGGAGCCAACACCTTCCAGTTCCAGCGCTTCCCAGCCATCAGCTTCGATGACGCTGATTGGGAAAAATACCTGCGGCGACGGCGCTTCCGCATCGTGGATCTGAGCCAGCTCGAACGGCGGGTCACGCTGGCTCAAGCCGTCTCGGCCAGTGCCAACTTCGGATCGGGCGAGGCTTCCTCCCGCTACGCGCAAACCAATCCCAACATCCCCGGGAACGGAATGACTCCCGAAGCCTTCACGACCCAGAACCTTACCTTGGGCGAAGGTCGCGGATTCAGCGCCGCCGATGACGACAGCGGCCGACTCATTTGTGTCCTCGGTTTCGACCTCGCCGCCAAACTGTTCCCGCGGGGATCGCCTTTAAACGAGTCGGTGAAGTTTCAAGGTATTAGCTACAAAGTGGTGGGTGTGCTCGCCCAACGCGGTGCGTTGTTCGGCCAAAGTCGCGACAACTTCATCGCCATTCCGCTCGGCACGGCCCGACGCCTGTATGGTGAGAACCTGTCGGTTCAGCTCCAGATACAAGCCCCGAACCGCGACACTTATGCGGAGATGGTCGAACAAGCCCGGGGCGTCATGCGCACGATGAGACAGGTACCGCCCGGCGACGATGACGACTTCGAGATCGTCTCCAACGAATCGGCCGTGAGCCAGTTCCGCAGCCTGACCTCGGCCATTCGCCTCGGCGTGGCAGCCATCAGCAGCATCGCCCTTATCGCCGCAGGCATTGGCATCATGAATATCATGCTCGTGAGCGTCACCGAGCGGACCCGCGAAATCGGCATCCGTCGTGCCATTGGGGCGCGCAAGCGCAGCGTGATGCTCCAGTTCATCGCCGAAGCCGTGCTGTTGAGTGAAGTGGGCGGTGCCTTGGGAGTGGTCGGTGGCATCCTCTTCGGCAACCTGATTTCCTTCGTGGTGAAGGCCCCGCCGGTAATCCCCTGGGACTGGGTGGGCATCGGACTGGCCATTTGCTCAGCCGTGGGAATTGTCTTCGGCACCTACCCCGCCTGGAAGGCCGCCCACCTCGACCCGATCGATTCGCTGCGGTACGAGTGACCCGCCCAGATGATCGCGTTAAAACGATCGCTTAGGCACGGACTCGAACTGGGCTCCCACTGGACTCCGACTAGACTCCGATTGGGCTCAGCTTTGACTGAGTCGCTGGACCGGAACGTCATGAAACAAGTCATGAGCCTCGCGCAAGATCCCGGCCAGACGATCGGCAAACGGGCTGCGACCAATCACTTCATCGAGCCGTGACCAGTCGAGCTTCTCGACGTGTTCGCCCGGGAACCAGTGATCGGCATTGCCGAGCATGTTGTAGCGAAACTTCGCCCACTCGGTCAGTTCCAAGGGCTTGGCGTAGGTCCAGATGCGCAAGATCTCCACCAGGTTCACCTCGCCCGGCACCTCAACAAATTCCGGAAGCCCGGCCCACCAGCGGCGGCACCACTCAGCCCCCAGCACGCGTTCCATTTCCTCGCGCAAACGGCGGTCGATGGACTCCACCGCCTGAGCCGCCTGCTCGTAATGTTCGAGACCGGCGATGTGCTCGTCGAAATCCGACGGTTTGGCCGCACCTAGAGACAGGGTATGCACTTCCGGACGGGCCAGGCAGTAGAGGTCGTTGAACTGCATGGGCGTCAATGGCGCACACAATGAACGCATCTTGGGCAACTCGAGGTAGAGTTTCCCACCCTTGTCATTCGGGCTGATAATGAAGACA
>JAPLUH010000263.1 GCA_026397675.1 Verrucomicrobiota bacterium | reverse complement strand
GTGGGGTTGTGAACAACTTACCCCTAGGGATTGTGGCTTCCCGCTTGCCACTCCGGGGTGGGGTTTCCCAATCTGCCCGTCGATGTATCTCAAAAACCTGACCGTTCTCGGGTTCAAGAGCTTTGCCGACAAGACCAGCCTTAACTTCCTACCGGGAGTCACGGCCATTGTCGGCCCTAATGGCTGCGGCAAGTCCAACGTGTCGGATGCGATCCGTTGGGTGCTGGGTGAGCAATCGGCCAAGGCGCTGCGTGGCGGTGAAATGGCCGATGTCATCTTCAATGGCACGGATACTCGGCGGCCACTGGGACTGGCGGAAGTGTCGCTGACCCTCGGAGGCGTGGATGCGGAGCCGCTGCGGGCAGCCGGCATCCCCATGGAGTTCAATGAGGTGACCCTCACTCGTCGCGTGTATCGCGATGGGGGCAGCGAGTACTTCCTCAACAAGACCTCCTGCCGACTTCGGGATATCCAGCAACTCTTTGCCGGCACGGGCATGGGCAAGACGAGTTACTCGATCATGGCCCAGGGCAACATCACCCAAATCCTCTCCAGTAAGCCCGACGATCGGCGTCTGGTGTTCGAGGAGGCGGCCGGAATCACCCGTTTCAAGCAGCAGAAGCGCGAGGCACTCCGGAAATTAGAAGGCACCGATCAGAACTTGTTGCGCGTCGAAGACCTCATTCGCGAGGTGAAACGCCAAATAGGTTCACTGCAACGTCAGGCAGGCAAGGCGCGCCGATTCAAATCCTTCCAGTCCGAATTGCAGAATTTGGAGACGCAATGGGCCCGGCGGCAGTTCGACGTGCTCAACGAGGAGGTCTTGCAGCGACGCCAGACCGCCGAGCGTTCCCAGCTCGAGATCGAGGTTGGCCAAGAGACCGTTGTCCGACTTGAGGAGGAGATTCTCCAACTCCGCACACGGCTTTCCGAGTTGGAACAGCACATCTCCCAACAGCAGCAGCGAGGTTTGGAACTCAAGGCGGAGACCGATCGGCAGGAAAGCGTGATTGGCTTCAACCAGCAGCGCTTGACCGAGTTGGCCGACCAGAACGCCCGGGCTGGCAGCGATGTGGTGCAATTCTCCGAACGGCGCTCCATCGCCGAGGCTGAGCTGGAGTCGCTGGGTGAGCGGTCGGCCGCGTCCCAAGCCGCCGTGGAACACCTCCGCGTCGAGCAGTCCGTCCGCCGGGACACACTCTCTTCCGTTGAGCGTGACTTGTCGGTGCGTCAGGAAGACTTGCGCAAAGCCCAGGCCGAAGCCTTTTCGGCGTCCCAGGGATTGGGTCGCATCCGCAACGAGATCAATCAATTGGCGCTCCAGCTCCAGGGCAACGTGGTCCGCCTGGAGAAGCTCAATTCGGAGAAGGTTCAGTTCGAGGAGGAGCGGGTTCGCCTAGAGATGCAGGGGGTGGAGTTCACCCAACAGGTCGAGGCCGAACGGGTTTTGGTGCAGGCCTCCCGCATGACCTTGGAGGAGAGCCAGCTGCGCCTGCGAGCGCTTCAGGCGGAGATCGTTCAGGCCACCCAAGAACGTGATGCGTTGTTGCGACAACAGGCAGAAAAGCGCTCAAAACTGGGGGTCTTGGAGCAATTGGCTACCCAGCACGAGGGCTTCGGAGCCGGTGCTCTCGCGGCGCTCAAGCAGAGCAAGCATGTCCTGGGATCCTTGGCCGACCGTTTGAAGGTCTCCGATGCCCACGTTCTAGCCGTCGAAGCGGCGTTGGGTAACAACCTGCAAATCGTTCTCACCGAGTTGCCCGAGGCCGCTTCGGAAATTCTGGCCGACTTGTCCGCCAATCGGAAGGGGCGAGCCAGCATTGCGGCGCTATCCCTCTTGGCACCGGCTCCGTCCGAGACGGCCACGGGATTGCCCGAAGGAGTGGTCGCTGCCCTGTCGGTTCTCGAAGTTGAGGCCTCGGTTTCGCCATTGGTAATGGGATTGCTCGGTCGCACGCTCATCGTACCCGACTTGAACACGGCCCTCACTCTGGCGGCTGGGGCATGGGCCGGCTGGGACTTTGTTACGCCCATGGGCGAGGTTCTCACTCGCTTGGGAGTGTTTACTGGTGGAGCACAAGGCGCCTCGGGCAAGGCACCGGCCAGCATTCTGGGGCGCAAAAATCAAATCGCCGAACTCCAGGCCGAGATCACCGCCCTTCAGGGAAGCCTCGCGGAGGCCACCGAGAAACAATCGGCCCTGCAATTCGAACAAACCGCCTTGCAGTTGTCGCTGGAACAAGTGCGGGTGGAACTGCGTCAGCAGGAGGTCGCCGTGGCCACCCGTCAGGGTGAGTTCAATGCCCTCCAGGCCGCCAAGCGCTCTCTGGAAGTCCGCCTGAGCCAGGTGGACCGCGACCTGGACTCATTGGCGAGCCAAGAGGCGGGCAATCTCCAGAAGCGCGAATCGTTGGCCGCCCAAGTGGCCGAATGGGAACAACGCGAACTTTATGCCACCACTCTGGTGGCCGAACTGAGCGGTGGGTTGGAAGACCTTCGCAACCGCCGGGACGCCGCGAGTCAGGTTTTCAACGACGCCAAAATCGCCTTTGCGACCGAAGAGCAGTTGTCGGCTTCCCATCAACGCCAGCGCGGTCCGCTGGAGACGCGCGTGCGCGAACTGAACGCGGCCATCGAGCGACTCCAGACCGAGCAGGGTCAGTTCGAAGATCGTCGCGCCAACTTTGAGGCCGGCATCGGCCAGTGTCGCCGGGAGATTGAGCGCTTGGCCGGAGAGCGGGCCGTGTTGGCTGAGCAAATTCAGCAGTTACTGGGCGACCGCAAATTTCAGGAAGGTGAAATTCACAGCCGCGAGGAACAGTTGAAGGAGCGGCGAGCGCGTGTGGCCTTGCTTCAGACCCAACGGGGGCAACTGGAAGTGGAGTTGGCCCAGAAGACCCTGACACTAGAAAATCTTCGGGCGCGAATTCAGGAAAAGTATCAGGTCGCTCTTGAAGACATCCGGCCCGCGGGGCTTCGCATCCAGCCTTCAGACGATGGACTCTCCAAGGTCGAAGTCGTGCCGCTGGAGATCATGGAGCAGCAGGGATTGACGACCGATTGGGATGCTGTGTCCGCGCAAATCCATGCGCTCCAAAGGAAAGTGGACGACATCGGGCCAGTGAACCTGGTGGCGATCGAGGAGTATGAAGAATCCG
The DNA here is from genome assembly GCA_026397675.1 of Verrucomicrobiota bacterium. Taxonomy (GTDB): domain Bacteria; phylum Verrucomicrobiota; class Verrucomicrobiia; order Limisphaerales; family UBA9464; genus SXXZ01. The sequence continues at coordinate 2,169 of JAPLUH010000263.1, read as the reverse complement.
AGCAACGCTACACGTTCTTGCAGGCCCAGTACGATGACTTGATCAAGGCCAAGACCGAGTTGATGGAGGTCATCAACCGGATCAACACCGAGACCAAGACCCTGTTCGTCGAGACCTTTGAAAAGATCCGCGCCAACTTCCAGATCATGTTCACTGAGATGTTCGGCGGTGGTCGCGCCGATCTGAAACTGACGGAGGGAGAGGATGTCTTGGAGGCGGGCATCGACATCGTGGCGCGTCCGCCGGGCAAGCAGCTTCAGAGCATTTCGTTGCTGTCGGGCGGTGAGCAGACCATGACGGCCGTGGCGCTCCTATTCTCGATTTATCAGGTCAAACCCTCGCCCTTCTGCGTGCTCGACGAGTTGGACGCGCCGCTCGACGAGTCGAACATCAATCGCTTCACCGCGGTCTTGAAGCGCTTCCTCGATCACAGCCAGTTTGTGGTCATCACCCACAACAAGCGGACCATCTCCATGGCCGATGTGCTCTATGGCGTCACCATGCAGGAGCGCGGGGTGAGCAAAATTGTGAGCGTTCGGTTCAATAAGGAGGAGGGGACGGCCGTTCCTGCTGGGGAGCCGGCTAATATCGCGGACGCCGTGCGCGGCACCCGCGCTATGGAGGGCAGCGTGAACACGGGCCAATAAAAGGCTGTTCACAAAACCGGTGGGGTGCTGGTTTAAGGGCTCAGCAGCCCTCGAATCGAAGGCCTGTGGCATGCGCGTCCTTCATCGGCTGGGCCCTTCAGATGTCGACCGCGATGGGGGCATCGTGTTTCCTCGTGTGTCGGCGAGAGCTGTCCGTTGAGCATCACTGTCATGAATCTTGAGCGTCCTCAGACCCATTGCCTGCCTGCACTGGAGGCCTTTGCCGACCGGCGTGAGTCGATTTGTGTGATTGGGCTGGGATATGTGGGTTTGCCGCTGGCCGTGGCCTTCGCCTCTCGATTTCGAGTCCTGGGATTCGACATCAACCCGGTCCGAGTCCAAGAACTTCAGGCCGGGCATGACCGGACTTTGGAACTGACCGAGGAGCAACTGCGCCGGCACCCGATTGAGTTCACCACCGAGCCGTCGGCCATTAGTCGCTCGCGCCTGGTAGTGGTGACGGTGCCCACCCCGATCGATGCGCACCACCGCCCGGATCTGACCCCGTTGATCAAGGCCTCAACGCTCATTGGCCGCCATCTCGAAGCGGGAACCACCGTGGTTTATGAGTCCACGGTGTATCCGGGGTGCACCGAGGAGGACTGCATTCCGGTGATCGAGCGAGAGAGCGGCCTGACCTGGCGGCGCGAGTTTTTTGCCGGCTATTCGCCGGAGCGCATCAATCCGGGCGACCGCGAACACACCATCGAGAAGATTAAGAAAGTCGTCGCCGGTGACTTGCCAGCCACGGCCCAATTGATTGCCGGGATCTACGGATCGGTCATCACCGCGGGGATCCACATCGCACCCACCCTCAAGACCGCCGAAGCCGCCAAGGTGATCGAAAACACTCAGCGCGATCTGAACATCGCGTTGATGAATGAACTGGCGCTCATTTTCGACCGTCAGGGCATTAACACCTTGGACGTGCTGGAAGCCGCGGGCACTAAGTGGAACTTCTTGCCCTTCCGCCCCGGGTTGGTGGGCGGCCACTGCATTGGGGTGGATCCTTACTACCTGGCCTTCAAGGCCGAAAGCTTGGGCTACCACCCGGATGTAATCCTTGCCGGGCGTCGGGTGAATGACTCGATGGGCAAATTCATCGCCGAGAAGACGGTCAAGCTGCTCATCCAATCGGAGCGGGCGGTGAAGGGCGCGAAGGTGTTGATCCTCGGTTGGACCTTCAAGGAGAACGTCCCCGACGTGCGCAACACCCGGGTCGTCGATATCGTCACCGAGCTTTGCAGCTACGGTGTGAATTGCCTGCCTGTGGATCCGCACGCCGACCCGGACGAAGTGCGTCACGAATACGGAGTGGATTTGCTCGATTCGGCCGAGGCCGGTGCCCCGTATGACGCCATCATTCTGGCTGTGAAACACCGATGCCTGATCGAGGCTTACCCACTGGAGGAGTTGCGTCGCCTCGGCGGAGATCAGGCCCCGGTGCTCATTGATGTCAAGGGCTTCTTCAGTCCGGAGCAGCTTGTCGGGTGGGGGAGCTGGCGATACTGGCGGCTGTTAG
>JAPLUH010000065.1 GCA_026397675.1 Verrucomicrobiota bacterium | reverse complement strand
TGCCAGTTCATGATCCCTTGCTCGACGTAATTGCCCACGGCCGGGGCGTAATTGCCGTAGGCTTGGAAGTGGTGCTTGAAGGACGGCTCGATGTTCAGCATGTCGATGACGATGGGGCAGAGGGCCACGACTCGCTTATCGACTGCTGCGGTCGTCCAGGTTGTCCAGCCCCGCTTGGAACCCCCGGCCACCACGTAGGTTTCCACCGCCTGGGCTCCTCCGGCGGGTGTTGCGGTGAAGGCGCTGACTGCATCCATGGCGCGGACCACCGCCTTGGTCATCGGCAGCCGAGCCGGCCAGCGAGAGTCACCGGTGCGGAGGAATTGGTCCCAAGTGTAGGCGATGAGATCATCCTCGACCCGCTCCTTGCCATCCCGGTGGAAGATGAGGGGTTGATTGGGGATCATCTTCAACTCCACCACAACCGAGCGAGTCGCCTCTGCGATCCGGGTGAGCTCGGCACTGGGCTTGGGAATTTCCCCTTCCCGATTGGCTCCCCCGGCGATGACGAGTAAGGCCGTCTTGTGCGCCAAGTCCTTCGGACGGGCCACGGTCAGCCAGTGTTTCCAGAGCGTTCGGTTCACCTCATTGGTCGTGAGCCAAGTCTGGGAAGTCAGGTCGATGACGGTGACCTGGCAACGGCCGAGATTGGTGGTTGCGGCCACCTTCCAGGCGAACGAGGCGTCCGGTTGGGCCACATACCGGTCGAGGGCTGTTTCCGGGCTGTGGAACGCAGCCGGATTGGAAGCGGCCCAGGTGCGGGACGAGCCATGGGGTGAGGAAGTCGCGAGAATCGACCCGGTCCCTTGTTGTCCATCGTCCGCCGGGTCGCCGGAAAGACCGCCCGATGTTGCGACCTTCGCTGAACCGGTCACTCTTCGGTGGACGGGAGAGAAACCCTCCGACTGCCAGCGGGCCTTCGCCTGCGCTGAATGGCGGAGGACATCCTGCCGTCGGGAGTTTCGCACATGCATGGTCGAGTCGTATTGTTGTTCTTGAATGTGGTCTGGGGGTCGCTTTGGGCCGCGGACTTCCATCAAGACCTCTTGCCGCAATTGCAGAAGCATTGCTGGGATTGCCACAATGGCCGCAAGGCCAAGGGCGGGGTGCGTCTCGATGGCTTCACCAACCTCGCCTCGATTTATCGCCAGCCCAAGCTCTGGGAAACGGCCGTGCGTCAGGTTGAAGAACGACTGATGCCGCCGGAGAGTCGCAAGGTCCAGCCAACTCAGGAAGAACGGCTGGCTCTCAGTGAGGGCCTCCGGGATCTCCTCGACAACCCGGCTCCAGGGGTCATCGGATTGGATCCGGGTCCCAAAATTGCCCACCGGCTGAGCCGCACCGAATACAACCACACGGTCCGAGACCTCTTGGGTGTTGGTTTGCGTCCGGCCGATGATTTCCCTGCCGATGGCGGCGGTGGCGGTGGGTTCGACAACAACGCCAGCACGCTGTTTGTGCCGCCCTTGCTGCTAGAAAAATACCTCACGGCGGCTGAGGAAGCCTTGGCCGCGGCGCCGCCCGGGGCGCTCTTTCGCCATCCGGTGACCTGGTACCGCTCTGAAACCGCGGCCGCGACCGGGGATCTCCGCGACCTGGCCCGACGAGCGTGGCGACGTCCGGTGTCCGCGCCGGAAATGGCCCGACTCCTGGAATTTTATCAGCGGACGCGGCGGCGCGGCGCGGATTCGCGCACCGCAACTCTGGCGGCGGCCAAGGCGGTGTTGGTGTCCCCGAACTTTCTGTTCCGCATCGAAAAAGACCCGCCCGGCCCGACGCCAGCGGCCATTGACGATCATGCCTTGGCCAGTCGCCTGAGCTATTTCCTGTGGTCGTCCATGCCGGACGCCACGCTTTTCGCCCTGGCCGACGCCGGTCGTTTGTCTCAGCCCAAGGTTCTGGAGGCACAAGTGATGCGGATGCTGGCCGACCCCAAGGCTCGCGCGTTATCCGAACAGTTTGTGGGTCAATGGCTGGGTATTCGAACATTGGGTTCGGTCGCGGCCCCCGATCCTCAAAAGTTCCCCGAGTTCACACCGGCTTTGAGGGAAGCGATGGTGGCCGAGCCCACCGAGTTTTTCGCCGGATTGGTGCGCGAGGACCGCAGCCTGCTGGAGTTGCTCGACAGCGACTATGCCTGGGTGAACGCCGACCTGTCCCGGCATTACGGTATCCCCGGGGTGAGTGGCTCGACCTTTACCCGTGTCTCATTGTCCGACCGCCGCCGGGGTGGCGTCACGGGCATGGCGGCGGTGCTGACCCAGACAAGCTATCCTCAGCGCACGAGTCCTGTATTGCGCGGAAAGTGGTTACTGGAAGAAGTGTTCGGAACCCCGCCACCGCCCCCGCCGCCCTTGGTCGCCACGCTGTC
>JAPLUH010000396.1 GCA_026397675.1 Verrucomicrobiota bacterium | reverse complement strand
GACCGCTCCACACCGGTGCGTTTCGCGACGACTCAACCGACTCAAGCGCTGGGGATGCTCAATGGCCCTTTTTTCAACGAACAGGCGCGGGTGCTGGCCGACCGCATCCGGGGCGAGGCGGGAAGCCAGCCCAAGGCCCAGGTGCGCCGCGCACTGCACCGGGTCACCGCCCGGCCTCCGACCGAGGCCGAGGTCGCCCGCGGTGCGGCCCTTCTAGAATCTCTAACCGTAGAGGAGGGGCTCGGCCCCACTGCGGCCCTGGATGCGTTTTGTCTGCTGGCCTTTAACCTCAACGAATTCCTCTACCTCGAATGACGCCTCATTCATCGGTTCCTTCCGGAAAGTCCGGACCTTTCTGTCGGCGCACCCGACGTGAATTCTTGTGGCAAGCCGGAGCAGGGTTCACGGGCACGGCCCTGGCCGGCTTGATGTCGTTGGATGCCGCGAAAGTCCAAGCCGCTTCGAATATCCCCGTTGGAAACGGTGCGAATCCGCTGAGGTCCCAGCGACCGCATTATCCGGCCAAGGCCAAGAGCGTGATTTTCCTCTTCATGTACGGGGGGCCGAGCCACATCGACACCTTCGACCACAAGCCCAAGCTCAACGCCTTGGATGGCAAGACCATCGCGGTGAAGACCTTCGGCCGTGGCGGCAAGCGCAACGAGGGGCGCGTGGTGGGTACGAAATGGGATTTCAAACGCTATGGGCAGAGTGGGAAATGGGTGAGCGACCTTTTCCCGCACATCGGTGGTTGCGTCGACGATATCGCTTTCCTGCATTCCCTGACCGCCGACTCGCCCATCCACGGTTCGGCCATGCTGCAAATGAACACGGGCAAGATCCTCTCGGGCAGCCCGTGCCTGGGCTCGTGGGTCAACTATGGCCTGGGCACAGCCAGTGAGAACCTCCCGGGCTTTGCGGTGATGCTGGATCCGATCGGTGGACCCATTTCTGGGTCCAAGAACTGGGCCAGCGGCTACATGCCGGCGACCTACCAGGGCACCGTCCTTCGGTCTGCGGGAGATCCGATTCTCGACCTTCAACGTCCGTCTGGCATGAGTGGCGGTACCCAGCGTCGCGTGCTGGATGCGCTCCAGGAGTTCAACGCCGACCACGCCGCCCTGCACCCCGAGAACTCCAACCTCGCGGCCCGCATCGCCAGCTACGAACTGGCCTTCAACATGCAGCGGCATGCGCCTGAGGCGGTGGACTTGGGGCGTGAGACCGAGGCGACCCGGCGTCTTTATGGCCTCGACGACCCGCGCACCGAGGAGTTCGGGCGTCGCTGTCTCTTGGCGCGTCGCTTGGTCGAGCGGGGGGTTCGTTTCATTCAACTTTATGCCGGCGGGGCCCACAACGATGACAACTGGGACGCCCACACCGACATCGAGAAGAACCACAACTTCCATGCCGGTCGCACGGACAAGCCCATCGCAGGCTTAATCCAAGATCTCAAACAACGAGGCATGCTCGAGGAGACCCTGATCGTTTGGGGCGGTGAATTCGGCCGGCAGCCCACGGCGGAATACGAGAAGGGCACCGGCCGCGACCACAATGCCTACGGCTTCACCATGTGGATGGCCGGCGGGGGTGTGAAGGGCGGGGTGAGTCATGGCCAGACCGACGACATCGGAGCCAACGCCGTCGAGCATCCCCTGCACGTGAAGGACCTCCACGCGACGGTCCTGCACCTCATGGGCCTCGACCCCAACCACCTGAGCTTCTTCCACGGCGGCCTCGACCAGAAGCTCGTCGGCGTCGAGGAGGTTCAGCCCATCCGGGCCATCTTGTAGGGCTCGTGCGGTGTTGGGAGCGTGATGAATCCCACGAACTGGCGATTGACGATCGCCTCAGTTGAGACTACCCATAGACTCAGATGGGAACGTTTGATACCCAACCGAAATCAAAGGCTGCCGCTCCGCGTGAGATCGTCCGCCGTAAGCCTCGACCCGCGGCCGCCGTCTCGAGGTTGTCAGGAGAAGGTGTGGTCCAATTCTTTGTTCAAGGACACGCGGCTTCATCCACTGCGATGAAATTCACGCCATCGAAGCTGGTTGAGGTCCTTCAGGTCGGCCTGCCGTTCCGGGAACTTCAGGATTTGCAAACCTGTCTCGCCGTGGTGTCCGAGAGGCTGGCTCCGATGTTGGGTATTTCCAAAGCGACCTTCCATCGTCGGAAGGGTGATTCTAGAAAACTATCGCCCGCTGTTTCCGATCGTGTGGTTCGCTATGCGAGGCTCTTGGGATTTGCTCTGAAGGTCTTCGGCAATCTCGGGGATGCCAAACGATGGCTCAATGCTCCGCAGTTCGGCCTCGGTGGCGCCGTGCCTTTGGAGTATGCGAAAACAGAGATCGGAGCCCGCGAGGTTGAAAATCTCCTCGGGCGCATTGAATACGGGGTCTATTCCTGATGACGCGGGTTTGGCGCATCGTGAGGGAAGACCGTCGCTCCGCTGCTTTTGATGGCGAGGGAGCCTGGCTTTTTGGCGGGCGGTGGAACTCGCGTGGGACGCGGGTGGTTTACACGAGCGCCACACTTTCTCTCGCGGCCCTTGAAACACTGGTTCACTTGAATCCACCCGTGGCTTTCAAGTATGTAGCCATCCCGATCGAGTTCGACGAGGCGCTCGTGGAGACGGTTGCTGCGAGGGACCTGCCTGCTGACTGGAACGAGGAGCCGCCCCCGCCTTCCACAGCCGAAATTGGCGATCGATGGGTGAGAGAGTCGCGCTCGGCAGTGCTGAAACTGCCCAGTGTCATTATCTCAGCAGAACTCAACTACCTGCTCAACCCAGGGCATTCCGAATTCAAAAGGATCCATATCGGCAAGCCTATGCCGTTCTCCTTCGATCCCCGGTTGATCTGACCTCTCTCCATCTATTTCGGAGGACCCGTGATTGAGTCCCCGTTACGCCCCAACCCCGACTGGCCTTCGCGCCGGGTCTTTGACTTCAAGGGACTGGAAATCATCCATCCGAAGTGGCGAAGGCACGGCTGATTTCCGAGCCCGATTGGTTAGAGCAACGGGTACCCTTCGCAGCTCCTTACTGCGCCAGCTCGCGGGCGGCGCGGCGGCGGATGGCGTAGCGCTTGACGAGTTCGTCGGTGATGACACCTGCGAGGATCACCGCGCCGATGACC
>JAPLUH010000375.1 GCA_026397675.1 Verrucomicrobiota bacterium | reverse complement strand
TGGGGAGTCGGCTGAAATCGGCTTCCCGAAGACCGCTGTTGATGAGGGTGCGGGTGAGCATCTCGCCAAACCGGGCGCTGGCTTGGTCGATGTCGTCGGAGAAGGTGCGGGCAGCGACGGCCTTCACTTCGTCTTCGGCGGCGAAGTAGTCCCGGCGCTCTTTGGCCAGGCGATCGAGTTTCTCGCGAACACACGCGATGCGGCGATCGATCTCGTTCAGTGGCTTGAGAAAGATGCTGCGGCCAACGACGAAGAGGAGCACCAGACCGACGATCCCACCGATGAGGGTGAGGAGTTTCTTTTCGCGCTCGTTCATCGGACTCCTCCCTTCCGGGGGGCTTCCAGGGAGACATCATCGGCGGGCCGGGCCGGCGGCGTGAGCTTGGTGAGGTCAAACTTAAGCTTGGACGGTACGGTGAGTTCCACGGTGGTGCGGAAGTTGTAGCCGTTGCGATCGGCTCCCGGTGTCACGGCCAGAGGTTTGACATCATAGCCAGCAGCACGGAGCAGTCGGTCCACCTTGCCGAGGACCTCGCCGTTGCGAGCTTGGACTCCCAGTCGGATGGCTCGGTTGGGACCGAAGGCGACGCTGGTCAGGTAGATCTCTTCGCTCGGGGGCAGTACTGCGCTGAGGTAGGCGTAATGGTCCAGCCAATCGCGCTCCTCGGCCGACCAGGCTTTCAAGGTGGCCGCCTGTTGGATCATTTGTCGGTACACTGGGCGTTTCTTTTCGCCGGTGATTAATTCGGTCTGAAGGGCTGTGAACGTGGCCTCGCGACGATTGATGAGCGTCTTGCGGACACCTAGAACGGCCGCCAAAAGCACCAGGGCCGCCGTCGCGCCGGCAATCATGCGGATTTTCCGCAGATCGGGAGGAGGGGTGGGACGCTTGGGATTGAGGAAGTCGAATTCCAGCCCCGCGGGATCGGTGGCTCCCAGAGCCAAACCGATGCTGGAGAATCCGCCCGCCACGGCCGCGGCCTCGGAAGAGTCTAGGCCCGACGAACGCGCCAGAGTGACTGGGGGGACCTTGAAGCCGAGCCGTGTCTCGAGTGAGGCCGAGAGGGCTTCCTCGAGACCGGTGCCTCCGAGGATTAAAGCCGACTCAGGTTCTGTTCGGCCCGGGGTGCCACCAAATGCATGGAGGGTTCGTACCACCTCGATCGTTGCGGTGCGGATCCACTGTTCAGGCTCCGTGTCCTTGGAGGAGGGCATGGGCAGGCCCCGGCTGAAGAGTAGGGAGCGTCCTTCCAGAATTTCGATGCCCACCTCTTCTGACTTGATGGCGACCAGCGCACGCGGGCCGGTGTGAAGTCCGGGGGCCTCGTTGGCGGCTCGGAGGCAGGTGGCATTGGCCTGAGAGATCCAGCCGACGGCAGCTAGAGAAAGTCCGGCGGCCTCAGTCAACCGACGTAAGAACTCGAGCGACTCTTGCCGGGTGATGGCCACGAGCACCTCGACCCGATCCACTGAGTCGTTGGCTGCCCCGGTGGATACGGTGGTTGTTTCAGTGTCTGAAGCCAGGCGCGCGGGAAGCCTCCGAACAATCTGGAAGTCGATGATCGCCTCATCCAGTCGAAAGGGGAGATCGCGCGCCACCTGGAAGCGCACGAGTGCAGCGATGGTGCCGGTCAGGCCTGTATCGGGGACGACCACGGTGCGGAGGATGACCTGAGAGCGACCGATTCCTCAAACCACTGGGCCTGGCTTGATCCGGGCTTTTGCCAGCGTCTTGGCGATGGCGGATCCGAGAACGGAGGCATCGGCGCGATCGGCATTCTCAGGCAATTCCAGAGGGAAAGACCGAAC
>JAPLUH010000480.1 GCA_026397675.1 Verrucomicrobiota bacterium | reverse complement strand
AAGTAGAGAGCGATGGCTCCAGCCTCTGAGGGCGAGAGGTTCATCGAGGGCATCCGACCCGAAGGGCGGTGCACTAGTGGATCGCGCAGCAGTCGGGCCAGCTCCGAAGCGGGGTATTTCCGGGCGAGGTCTCCCAGCGGGATGGACTGTGCCTGAATTTCTTTGAAGGCTTGATCGGTCACTCCTTCGGGGCGTGTCTCCGGAGCGTGGCAGGCGACACAGCCCACCGTGTGGTACAAGGCGCGCCCCTGATCGATCCGGGCTGGGTCTGAGCGGAGGCCGGAAGGTTCGTTGGTCTTGCGCAGTGAGACGAGGTAGTGGGTGAGCACGTCGACTGTCTTGGTCTTCTGGGCTTCAGTCATCCCGTGCAGCACGTCGGGCATGGCGGACCCCGGTTTGGCTTGGTGGGGACTGGAGAGCCAGCGCCGCATCCAGGTCGTCGAGGTTTTTAGCGGATCTGTCCCAAGCACGGGGGCCCCTTTGGGAGCGGCCCAGTCGGGGAGCGCGGCCGAGGCCGGCAAACCCTTGTCGCTGTGGCAGGCGGCGCATTGCAATTCGCTGACCAAAAGGGTGCCGCGGTCTATCGAAGGAGGGTGGACTCCCGTCTGGATCCCGGCCGAGGCTTGGAATACGGCGGAGAATAGGGCCGCCGCGACGGTCAACGGGGCTGAGACTCGGTGCAGGAAACAACTCATGGGATTTCAAGGACCTTATGCCGAGGTGCCGGAAGCAGCCAAGACCGTAGCGCAGGGGAGTCGTGAGTTTTTTAGCCTCTCCCGGCGCTCACAAATTAGCGATGGATTGAGTCATGGATTGAGCCTCAGTTGGCCATCCGGATCGGGGACCAACCCGGGAGCCGGTTTCCTCCCCGAATGCCTTTCGGATTCTTTGAGCTTCCGTTCGAGGCCGGACTTTCGTTTACCTTGACCCATGGGAGCCCAATGGAAGCAGGCGGGTCGCGAGGCGGCCGCACAGAAAAAAGGTCAGGTGGTCGGCAAGCTGACCCGCGAAATCATGGTCGCCGCCAAGTTGGGCGGGCCGGAGATCGAGACCAATGCCCATCTGGCGGCGGCGGTCGAAAAGGCCAAGAAGGCCAGTGTGAACAAGGACACCATTGAGCGGGCCATTAAGAAGGGGGCCGGTCTCTTGGACGAAAAGGTGGATTTCGAGACCGTGCTGTATGAGGGCTTTGCCCCGCACAAGGTGCCGGTGATCGTCGAGTGCCTTACCGACAACCGGAACCGGACGGCTCCGGAAATTCGCCATTTGTTTAAGGAGGGCCAATTGGGACAGCCCGGCAGCATGTCGTTTTTTTTCCACCGCTTGGGTGTGGTGGAAGCCACCCATTCCGACGCCAAGCGCGATTCCGAATCCGACGCCATCGAAGCCGGCGCGCAGAATCTCGAACCGCTCGACGGGGAAGAAATCCCTGAAGGGCATGTGGGAACTCGGTTTCTAGCCGAGGTGAAGGATTTGGCCACGGTCACCCAATGGCTCTCTAAAGCCGGTTGGAAAGTCCTCGCCAGCGAGATCCGCCACGTAGCCAAGAACCCTGTGGAACTTGGCGACGCCGAAAAGCAGCAGGTTTCCACGTTCCTCAATGCCATCGATGACCATGATGACGTGCACCGCCTGTACGTTGCCATGAAGTGAGTCGATCTGGCTCCTGGGTAAACGACCGGCAAGATCAACTCCGGGATTCGGTGGCTTGATCCCAGTCCACAGTGGGCTATGGATGAGTGCGTCCGCTTGGGAATTGAACAAATGCGGCCCATTGTCATCCATGGCTACTGACATGATACCGAGTGTCTTGAAGAGAACCTCAGTCGTTGTTTTTTGGGCAGTCACCCTTCTGGTCGGGGCGGCCTTTGTTCCGGCCTTTGCCCAGCAAACCGACCTAACGAAGGCCGATGCGTTGGATGTCCGCCGCGACGCCGTCGTGGAGGCCATCGAGCGGGTGATGCCGAGCGTGGTCAATGTCGAGGGTTCGGCCGATGTCGACCCCAACAGCGTCGACGACCGCTTGATGGCTGAATTTTTCGGATGGCGGTTGCAGCAGGTGCAGGAGGCGGTGGTCAGCCGCGGCTCCGGTGTCGTCATCGACGAGGAAGGTTACGTGCTCACCAATGTTCACGTGGTCGATGGTGTGAAACGAGTGTTCGTGAAGTTCAACGACGGATCGGATCCCATCGAGGCCGAACGGGTGGCGCTCAACGCCGCCAAAGATGTGGCGTTGCTGAGGCTCAAATCTCCGGGTCGAAAGTTCCCGGCCGTCAAATTTGCTAAGGACGACGACCTCTTGTTGGGCGAGACGGTCATCGCCTTGGGCAATCCCTTCGGATACGCGGGTTCTGTGAGTCGGGGCATCTTGAGTTCCCGCGCACGCCGCGGTCCCAATGAGGATCGTTCGCGCGGAGAACTCGATACCTTGGACTGGATCCAGACCGACGCGGCCATTAACCCGGGTAATTCTGGCGGCCCGCTCATCAATTTGCGGGGGGACCTCATCGGCATCAACGTGGCAACATTGCGTCCGCAAATGGGCGCCCAGGGCATTGGTTTTGCCATCCCCATTAAACGGGTTAACCAAGCCTTGGCCGAGGTGCTCAGCGGCGAGTCGGTGGGGCGTTTTTGGTTTGGAGCCCGTCTCAAGGCGGCAACGCGTCCCCTGACCATTCAGGCGGTGCAACCGGGTAGTCCGGCCGAAAAAGCGGGGCTCAAGGCGGGCGATGTGATTGCTGCGATTCAGGGAGATCCGCCCAGCGGTATTATCGAATTCAATCGGGCGCTGGTGAAGGCGGGGGATTCGAAGGACATCCCCCTGAGCGTTCGACGGGGAGGCAACCTCAAAGAGTTACGGCTGCGCCTCGTCGACGAGGCGGACTTTTTCAACAAGCCTTGGCCCGCTATTTGTTTAGTCGGCCTAAGGGCGAAACCGTGGAGCTGGGGGTGTTGTTTGATCAGCGCACGGCCTTGGGAGTGGTTCGTCAGGCGGGAATCGTGGCACTCAAATTGCGGTAGAGCCCCCGAACAAACGGCCCTGTTTTTCAGCCCTCCCCGCCGATTTGCGTGCGGTCTCGAGATGGGCCGGAGGATTAATCAGGCCGAATAAGGCTTCTTGAGGCATCAAAAAATTTGCCAATGAGGCCTCAAGAGGCTACATCAGAGTGATGAGACACTCCACCACCACCCCGGTGCGTTATCCTCTAGGGACCTCAGAGGGCGCCAAAACGGGCGAGGTCCTTCGAGAGGTGGCCGGGTTAGAACCGCAGGCCACATCGATCAACGTCCGTGCTGCCAAGGATCAGTTGTCTAACCTTCTCGAGCAGGCCTCGCGGGGCGCTGAAATCATCATTACCAGCGACGGTCATCCCAAGGCCCGACTGGTGCCTGTGAGGTCCCACGGCAAACCCTATTCGGTGGACTGGGAGTGGTTGAGGGGTCAGCCGCTGGTTTGCGGCCCTTCGGCGGAGGCGCTCATCCGTGTTGAGCGCGATGGACGGGATTGATCCAAAAATTCCTCAGCCTTCCCAATCTCAAAGTCCCCCCAACCGCGAAGTCTTCCGCATGTATCTCGACTCCTGCATTCTGGTGAAACTTCTGATCCGCGAACCGGATAGTGAGTTCTACGCCCGCCTGGTCGAGGGACACCCTGTTTCGTCCTCCCTGTTGGCCTTCACCGAGGTCTGGTCTGCCTTGCTGGCCCGGGAGAGGGCCCAACTCATCGGAACCCGACTGCGTCTCGAAGCCTGGCAACGGTTCGAGGATCAGATGCGCACGCAAATGATCGATGTGTCGCCCATTTCCGAGGCGATCATTCGGCGAGCCCATTGGATTTTGGGTCGCGTGCATCCGAAGGTACCCTTGCGATCCCTCGACGCCCTTCACTTGGCGACAGCCGATCAGCTCCAAGACTGGCCTTTGGTGACCAGTGATCAACGGCTCCGCGAGGCGGCCCTCCACCTAGGGTATCCCCTCAACGACCTGCCGGGTCCGATTCTACCCGCATACTGACCCATCAACGTTCCTTGGCCATGACAGGGTTTTGCCATCTACCAGCACAGCATTGAATCTCCGGGGTTTTCTGTTCCTGCGGTGAGGCTTCCCGAGTACTTTCAGAGGCTCCAAGGCGGATGTCTGACTCCACTCCCATGATCGAGGTCCGGGACCTCACGAAGCGCTACCCCGGACGCACCGCGGTGGACGGGATCTCCTTCACCGTGGGTCGAGGGGAGGTTGTCGGATTTCTGGGCCCGAACGGGGCAGGCAAATCGACCACGATGCGCATCCTTTCGTCGTTCATGCCGGCGACCAGTGGCACGGTTCGCATCGCTGGCTTCGATGTGTTTCATCAGCCCGACGAAGTGCGTCGCCGTATCGGCTACATGCCGGAGAACAACCCCCTGCACATCGACATGCGGGTGCGTGATTACCTCAAGTTCCGAGCGCGACTCAAGGGATTGGGGATTGGCCGAAGCCGAGACCGGGCCGATCGGGTGATCGAGCAATGCGGGCTCAAAGACGTCGAAAAGCGAATCATTGGGCAGCTTTCCAAGGGTTACCGCCAACGCGTGGGGTTGGCCGATGCGCTGGTCCATGAGCCTGACCTGATCATCCTCGATGAGCCCACCATTGGTCTCGATCCCCATCAGTTGCGATCCGTGCGGGCCTTAATTAAGGAATTGGGGCGTCAGCATACAGTGCTCCTGTCCACGCACATCCTGACCGAGGTGGAGATGACGTGCTCCCGGGTGCTCATCCTGAATCAGGGGCGCATTCTGGCGGCCGATCGGGTCGAAGACTTGGAGAGTCGCTTCAGTCAAGATGGCCGAGTCGTGGCCGAGATTGACGCGACGCCCGAGGCTATCCGCGATGCGTTCCGCGATTTACCCGAGGTGGCTTCGATCGAAATCCAGGCTGCCGCGGGCAGCTTTCAACGGGTGGCCTTCACTCCCAGGGCAGGGGAAGACCTCAGACCTTTGGTGTTCGAACAGGTGCGCCAGCAGGATTGGAGTTTGCGGGAATTGACCCGGCCTCGGTTGTCGCTGGAAGACATCTTTATTCAGCTCACACAGAAGAAGAAGGGAGGGGATCTCTGACATGGGTGTATTCCTGACCTTGGTGCGGCGTGAACTCGGGGCCGCCTTCAATTCGTTGACCGGCTATGTGGTCGTGGCCATCACCTTACTCCTGGCCGGGTTCGGCCTGATGGACATCGTCCAGCGACTCAATTCGGACCGGACCCCCTCGCCGATCCCCGAGATTTTCTTCGCCGATGGCATCGTGTTCTGGCTGGTCCTGATCCTCACGACCCCGGTGATCACCATGCGCACCTTTGCTTCCGAAAAAGCGCTCGGGACCTATGAGGCGTTGATGACCACACCCGTTGGCGAATGGCAGGTGGTCTTGGCCAAATTCACCGGTTCTCTGGCGTTTTATCTGTTAAGTTGGGCTCCATTGATTGGCGTTCTGGTCGCTCTGAGGCAGGTGACCCATCAACCTCAATTGTTGGATCCTTGGGCAATGTGCGGGGTGCTCACGGGCATCGCCTGCATCGGATCCACCTTCCTGTCGATTGGGGTCTTCGCCTCGTCGCTGACCCGAAGTCAGATCATTGCAGCCATGACCTCGCTGCTCATCGGTATCGGACTGTGGACGATCAGCTTGCGCTTTTCGCAGGCCGATACCACCGGCGACCGCTTGGGACGCCTGATGGATCATTTGTCGGTGACGCATCACATGCAGGATTTTGCCCGGGGAGTCATTGATGGTCGGGCGTTGGTGTTTCACCTGAGTATGACCTTTTTCTTTCTGTTCCTCACTCAGCGGGTCATCGAAATGCGGAGGTGGAAATGAGCGACCCGATAACTCAGCTTCCCAGCTTGCCTCCGAGCTACGAGCCCGGCCGCCGCTGGAGCGCTGGTTTCAATTCGTTCATCGGGGTGGTGGCGTTGCTGGCGATTCTGGTGATGGTCAATTATTTGGCCGCGACGCGACTGCAGTGGCGCTATGACTGGGTCTCGGCCCAGCGTCCTCAATTGTCGCCGCTCACCGTGGCCACCCTGGGCGGACTCACCAACGAGGTTAAGGCCATCGTCTTGTTCGACCCCTCTTCCGACCTGTACCGTCATGTGAAGGGCTTGCTTCGGGAATACTCTCTGCAGTCGCCGCGGATCTCGGTCCAGTTGGTCGACTACGTGCGCGATGCGACCCTGGCGACGGCCATCAAGACCCGCTACGGCCTCGGCGCCAACACGGGCGATTTAGTCATCTTCGATGCGGGCGGAAGGCAGTTTCGCACCGTCGATGACTCCGAGATGTCCACCTACGATGCCGACGTGAAGGGCATGATGGCCGGCAAGAACCAGGAGATCCGCCGTGTGGCCTTCCGAGGTGAGGCTCTCTTCACGGCTGCCTTGGCTGGATTGTCTGAGGCGTCCGGGACTCGTGCATATTTCCTCCGTGGACATGGAGAAAACGACCCGTCCTCCGACGACGAGCGCAATGGATACTCCCGATGGGTCCGGCTGTTGGCCGAGAAGAATGTCGAATCGAGGGTCTTCACTCACTTGCTGGCCGGCGTACCCGAAGAGTGCAGTTAGCTGGAGGTGGCGGGAGCGGTGCAACCGCTGCTCACCTCAGAAGCGGCCGCCATTTCAAAGTACCTGGACCGAGGAGGTCGAGTTCTGGTGACCCTGTCGCTGGAAACGCTCCGTCGTCAGGGTCCTCTCGAGGGTTTGCTGGAGGAGTGGGGAGTATTCCTGCCATCGCAATTGGCCAACGATGAAAAGGCCTCGGTGCGAGGGTTCGACATCGTCGCCAGCTCTTACGGATCCCACCCGGTCACCTCACCCCTGACTCGGGCCGGAGCGAAGGTTCATTTTCAGGCTCCGCGCGTCGTGGTGCCGATTCCGGCCAATCGCTTGCCTGCCGATGCGCCGAAGACCACGGCGCTGGTCTTGACCGGTCCAGAGGGTCGAACTCTTTCCGATTTTGACGGACGGGAATTTTCCTATGTTGAGGGCAAAGACCGTCGCGGTGAAATCCCATTGGCCGTGGCTTCCGAAAAGGGCGGGGTGAGTGGATTGAGTGCGGGCCGTGGTACCGCACGATTGATCGTTGTCGGAGACTCGGCGCTTTGGGCCAATGGGCCGCTCCAGAGTTTGGGGAATCGTGATTTTGCCGCCCTTTGCGTCAACTGGTTGCTAGATCGCCAGCAGTCGATGGCCATCGGGCCTCGGTCTATTTCGGAATACCGGTTAAATCTTACGGCGCCTCAGTTGCGGCTTTTGAACGGAGTCCTCCTCGGAGCGCTGCCCGGTGGGGTATTGATCCTGGGCTTCATGGTCTGGGCACGGAGGCGGGGTTGATGCGATTTCATCGATGAACGGAAGAACCACACTGGTGCTCGTCTTGCTAGCGGTCCTGCTCGGAGGATGGCTGGCTGTGAGCGAACGTCGCGATGAGGTCCGGGTGGCGGGCGCCGACGGATCCGTGCGCTTTCGCCGATTGGACCCACGGGAGGTGATCTCGGTTGAAATTCTCCGATCCAACGTGGCCATCCGCCTAGAGCGGACCAATTCGGGTTGGGCCCTGAGGGCACCGATACACTATCCGGTTCA
Organism: Verrucomicrobiota bacterium; assembly: GCA_026397675.1. Taxonomy (GTDB): domain Bacteria; phylum Verrucomicrobiota; class Verrucomicrobiia; order Limisphaerales; family UBA9464; genus SXXZ01. The sequence goes on along the minus strand of JAPLUH010000480.1, from coordinate 3,040 downwards.
ACCGACCGGGGTCGAACGGTTGCTGGAAATGCTCGGTAACCTCGTGCCCCGTTCGCACCTGTCGAGCGCCGAGGTGAGCGCGCAGCGTGGGGCTCTGGCGGCCTTTGGGCTCGAACGTCCCGATGTGCTCACCATTCGGACCCGCGAGGGTATGAGCATTCTGCGCCTCGGCGGACCAACGCCGATGGGGAGTCAGTTCTATTTCCAGCAGGTCGGCCAAGACGGGGTGTTCACGGCCGATGCCGGTCTGTTGGGTGCCTTGCCCGCTTCGCCCGAAGACTGGCGCGACCGACGCCTCTTTAATGCCGATTCGCTGCCCTTCGATCGCGTAGAAATTCTTGGGGAGACCGAGTTTGAGGCGGCCATCACGACCAACGGGACGTGGAGTCTGATTCGTCCGTTGGTGGCCCGAGCCAATGATGATCAAATCCGCCGACTCCTAACCGATGCGGCGGATTCTCGGGTGAATGCCTTCGTGAGCGACACGCTCACCGTGTCGGCCGATGAATACGGATTGACCAAGCCTACGGCCCAGATGGTTTTGAAGCGAGGCACCAACGAGCTCTTGAGACTGCAGTTTGGCCGAGCCTCGACCAATGCACCGGGAGAAATCTTCGTACGCCGCTCCGACTTCGGGAACATCGTCCGGATTACCAATTCTGTTTTGGAATCACTCAAACGGCCGCTGGCTGCCTACCGGGATCGCCGGTTGATGCCGCAGATCGCCGGATTGGAGCGACTCGAGGTCCGGGCGGGCAGTGAACCCTTCACTTTAGAGAAGCAGGGCACCAACTGGTGGGTGACTTCGCCTCGCCGATTTTTGGCCGATGGTCCCTGGGTTCGGGAGACCTTCAAGCGGTTCATGGGGCTGCGAATCGACGATTTCTTGGACGATCTGGGGACCGACCCGGGCCGTTACGGCTTGGATCAGCCCGCCCGCGAATACTCCTTTTATCTCGGTAAATCCAACGGCTCCCCGGCATTGCTGACGCGTCTCAGTATGGGGACGCCCTTGGGGGAGGGCCGACGGCTCTCGGTACGTCGATCGGACGAACCGGGGATTTACGGGATCGCAGCGGGCGATCTTCAAATCCTGCCGGTGTCGGCTCCACAATTCCGCGACTGGAACCTCAATTCCAGCAACATTGTCCAAATCGAGATTCATCAACAGGGACGCACCCGGATGCTCCGGCGGAATTCCCTCGGCCGATGGGATGGCGTGATCGCGGTGCAGGGGGTTCTGCCGGATCCCGCCATTGACGAAGGACTTTACCGGATCGGTCAGGCCCCAATCGGTCGCTATCCAGTTCCCAACGACGTTGCATTAAAACAGTTCGCCTTCGACCAACTCGACCACGCGGTGACGTTGACCCAGAAAGAAGGCGGCAATTTTCGTTCGCTGCATCTCCGGTTCGGTGGCCGCAATGCCATCAACCAGTTTGTCTGGGCCGCCTTCGACTCGGATGAGCCTGCCATCCTGACGCAGTTTCCGCTGAACCTCTATCAGGAGTACATCGGTCCTTGGTTCAGTGCCCCGCCGACCACCTCCAACGAAACGAAGCCGTGAACCCTGTCGACGGCCCGGATTCTGAGCCTCGTCCGACTCGACGGTCGATCTGGTCCCGTGAAGCCTGGCCACGACGCCTCTTTCGGATCGGGCGGCGCAGCGTCTATTTGGTTTTGGCCGTGATTGTCGGATTGGGAGCCTACCTGAACCAGGTGGGCATCCCCGAGAGTCTCAAGAACCGCCTTCTCGAGACCCTGCAACAACGGGGAGTGGCCATGGAGTTTGAGCGCATCCGTTTTCGGGCGACCCGGGGCATCGTGGCCGAACAGGTGACCCTTGGCCGTTTGGGCGACCTGGGCGGAGAACAATTTTCGGCGCAAGAAGTTCAGTTGGCTCTGGATTGGGGCACGGTGCTGGCCCTCAAGCCCGAGGTGAGGGGACTCAAGATCCGCGGGGGGGCGGTCTCCATCCCGCTCGTTGAGAGCAACCGGGTGGCATCCCGCTTTAACCTCCATGGGGTCGAGGCTCGGATTCGGTTCGAGGGTGCCGAGGAATGGGTCGTCGAGGATTTGCGCGCGGCCACGGAGGTCGGATCCTTTCGGGCGAGTGGAATCTTGAAACACCCGACGGCCCTCCGATCGGCTCCCGACTCAGCGCCCGCGCAAGCCTCCCCAGCCTGGCGCTCCACGTTGCTTCGTATCCAACGCACGCTGGAGGAGATCCACTTCCAGACACCGGCCGAGGTTCGTCTCCAATTCCAGACGGACCTGGCCTTACCCGAGGCGTCCTCGGCGGAGTTCACGCTTTCGGCCGGACAGGTGACCTGGAATGAGCGGTCGTTTCAGCGCCTGAAGCTAGAGGCTCAGATGCGGCCGCTGACCGAAGCTCCAAAGCAATTGGCCGTGCACGTTCAATGGGAGGTAGATGGGGTGTCGGCGCGCGAAGGATCTGTCCGGGGACTGCGGGGCCAACTGAAGTCCACCCAACCGATCGACGCCGTGCTTCCCGCCTGGGTCGATTGGAATCTCAGTGCGGAGGAGGTCGAGACGCCTCAGTTCTTGGTGGGCAGGGTTCAGGTTGAGGGTCGATCCGAGCACTTGGCTTCCAATGCCATCCCGGTTCGTCCTTGGGATCCCAGAAATGAAACCGTGGTTACGAAGGGGCCCGCTCCTCAATTTCGATCCTCCCTGAAACTTCACCTGCACGAACTCAAGACCCTGGCCCCCGAGGTCCGCCTCAATGAGGCAGCCGTTCAGATGGTGTTGGGACACGATTTGGTTGGATGGCATGAGGCGCAGTTGGAGGTTCGGGCTCCGGGTTTCCAGAGCCCTGGGTTGGACTGCGGTCCTCTGGAACTCTCGTTGATGGGCCACCCTCAAGGCCCTGGTCCTGGGCCCGAGGATGCCTCATTTTGGCGTTGGATCCGGCCGCTTGAGATCACCGGGAGCCTGGAGGCCCGCGAGGTCAATCACCCGCTTCTGCTATTGGACCGTATCAAGACCCGCTTGCGATATGATTAGGCCCGAGCCGGGT
>JAPLUH010000450.1 GCA_026397675.1 Verrucomicrobiota bacterium | reverse complement strand
CGAGTAGATTTTCTGTGGTTTTTAAAATTTGACGTGATTGAAAATTTTTTACCGAGATGTCCTCATTGCGGCAAGGGTGTGGCCAAGAATCCTTCGAGGTGCCCTCATTGCGAGCGTTGGCTGGTCAGTAATCCCGAGTGGCGACATCTGAAGCGGGTACGTCGGCGTGTGGCCATTGGATTGGCCGTGGCAGCAATCGGGGCGATCGCTTTCTGGGTAGCCCGATAGTGACACCGGATTCCCAGCTTAAGACGGAAGTACGTTGGACGCGGTCGTGGCAAACAGGCTGCTATATATTTAGCTCGATCGATGAAGTGTGAAACCACAGATCTAAACCTTCTGAAATCGCTCAAGGACATCGAAAACACGGATGCGTGGAGTCGATTCGACCAGCTTTATCGCCTGCCAATAGTTACTCAATGTCGCAGCGTAGGGTTGACCCTCGATCAGGCTGAGGAGGTAGTTCAGGAATGTTTCATCAAGTGGTTTCGATATCTTCCCTCGTTTGAATACTCGGTGGCTGTGGGACGATTTCGAGAATGGCTAAATCTCACGGTCAATCAGCTGATTGCTGGACACTTTCAGGCTTCGATTCGATCAGACCAACTTAAAACCGCCTATGCCGCATTGGTGCGTAATTTTAGCGGTACTGACGGAGAGCCGACTGGAAGTCCCTCAGTCTTCGAATACGAACTGATTACCATGGCGTTCCGACGAACTCAGGCTGAAGTGGAACCGAAAAGTTGGCAGGTATTCGAAGCTTACGTGATCCACGGGCTCAAATCCAACGAAGTGGCTTGGCAGTTCGGAGTGAGCGCTATCTCGGTCCGGGTGACTACCCATCGTGTACGGAAGATTCTGCAACAAAACTGGAGGCTTATCCAAGAGGGCCCCTTCTAAATGACGCCACCTCCCGATTTTCCGAGCTCGATGGTGGAGCACGCGGGACCGATTGTCAGAGTTCGCAGTTTGTCGAGTCGGCTGAATCGAGATGTCTATCTGGTGGAAGACCGTCATGGTCAGATTCGGGTCTTTAAGCTCCACCGTAACCTGACATCCAAAATGATCGCGGACTTCCTAGACGTTCGGACGCGTCTCTCGAAAGGCCCGACAAACGCGCACTTGAAACCAGTCCTGGCTTTTGGAGGGGATCATTCGACGGTTTGGGAAGAGCTCCCTCCAGCAGACGACGCCGAAAATGACGTTATCGCCTTCGATGAGTATTCTCCACTGCACCCGCAGCGGTCTAATTCCGCTTCAAAAGACCAGTCCTTGGAGTTAGCTGTTGAGGTTGGATTTGCGGCCTGTAGTGCTCTCGTCGTACTGGCTGGCATGGGTCTGACGCACGGTGACGTCAAACGTACCAATATCCTTCGAATCAATGGTCGGTGGGTGCTGGGGGATTTTGACACCGTCTGTTCTAACTCGGTTGAGAATCCGCCGACCGCATCAACCGAGGGATACGTTCCGCCCGGCGGCGATGATGGCGGAGGACGCGACTGCTACGCCCTCGGCAAGCTGATGTATGAACTATGGACGGGGTGCGATCGTTTGGAATATCCAACGATGCCATCCTGGTTGATGAAGTCTCGATGGAACCGGGTGGATCGCCTGTTGAACGACACGATCTGCCGCTTGTGCTCCCCGCTAGCGACGCGGCGTCTGCGAGATATTGAGGCGATCCAAAGAGTCCTGAATGCACTCGAACACCGAGACCAGTTGGCAATTGAACAAGCGGAAACCTTGGTCCGCAGCAGGCGGCCGCAGTGGAAGCTCCCGCTTGTCATTCTTGGAATGGTAGGAATTGCGTTGGTTGTGTGGCTATATGCCACAACCATGAGATTTGAATTGTGGGACGGACAGCCGGTTGTTTTCAGTTCTTATCGCCACCCCAGTGGCATCAACAACGGGTACGTCCGCTGGGCCAGCAATGGCATTCGTAATGTGTGGATGTTGTTCAACACCCACGCGACGCTATCCAAACCTCTTCAGCAGAATGAAGTGCTGGAGTTCTCACTAAAGAAGGAGGTTTGGAGGGGTCACATTGGACTATACCTCAGCACAACCCCATTTCACGCACTTCGCGATCAGTTGTTTAGTCACCGAGAGAACTTCGGCGGGATCGATCACCTGCTGTTTTTCCATGTGGACGGCGATTCGTTGGTAGCCCCTACGATCTTTAAGGACGGCAAGGCTGTTGAGTTTCCCTTTTCCAATTGGAAGATCGCATTAACCAACAACACGCTGGCAACGTACACAATCCAACTCAAAGTCATGCCCAATGAGTATCTGTGGAGTGTGTCGGCGGGTGGTGTTCATCTCGCGGAGGGACACTACCTGAGAGACCCGAGCAAGCCCGAGTACCTGAACATTTACACCTTCGACAACACCGTTTGCTATCTGAGCGACTTGAAGATGGCCAAGCGGAACTCAGACTAATCAGCCAGAAAGAATTTCATCTCGAAACTCTAGTTGGGTGCCTCGAATAGCGCTGCGACCTGAATCACCGGCTGTTCCAACGGCGGCGCAAGTCCATGAGTTGTCGGGTGGTCCGGAACGACAGCCAATCCAAACCCGGAGGCCGCGTGGGCAAGTGGCGTCGGGGAAGGGGAGGTTGGCTGGCGATGTGCCGGAGAAATCCGGCGAAGGTTGCCCGGTACACCGCCGAGGCATGGCCGTGAACCCGGTCGATGGCTCGGCGTCGGACGGTTTCAATGCGCGCGGTTGGCCATCGGGCCAGATCGCTGATCAATGCGGCCAAGGCCGCTAGGTCGCCGGCCGGATAAGCCAATAGGGGATCGACCTCTGCGGCATACCGGTCACCTCCGCTACCGATAGCCGGGTGGATGGGGATCACGCCGGCGGCCATGGCTTCGAGCAGCGCGATGGGGGTGCCTTCGTAGTCGCTGACAAAGAGCAGGGCGTCCCAGCTCGATAGAATATCCCAATACTCGGCTCCCGATTTGCGGCCGTGAAAAACGAACCGTTTTCGATCCGGTAATTGGCTCTCCAGCCATGCTCGTTCAGGTCCATCACCCAGAAATTCGAGTTGGTATTGAATGCCACTCGCATTCAATCGGTTCACCAGTTCAGGAATGCGATCGATCCGTTTTTGTTCGTGAGCGAGGCGGCCACAGAAACCCAGACGGAGCGGGGAACCCCATGGGCGAGCTGGGCCGGGCAGGTCGGCGGGCGGGTCGATGGGATACAGTACCCGGAGCAGGCGATCGGGCGACAGGTCGGGGCGGGCTTGCATCACGCGCTCGGCGATGCGGTCGTTGACACAGGCGAAGCCGTCGGCCCAGTGAGCGCGGGTTTGCAACTGCTCGTCGAGCCCCGGCGTGTCGCTGTGCAAATACAAGATGCGACGGCCCGGCGGGAACAAGTCGTCGAAATACGGCCAACCCCAAGTGGTATGGTAAACGACCACGTCGGCCAGCCATCCGGGGAACGCCCCAGCAACCCGTCGACGCGCTTGCCGAATAGACAGGTTATCTCGGAAACCAAGAAAATGAGCACGAGGCCAACCGGGGGCAGAATCCTCCCAGAAGACAAGAAACCGCGAATCGATGCCTTGGTCCGCGTCGGTGTCATGGTGTGAACGCAGCACCGACTCGACGCCTCCGAGTCCGGCAAACTGGGTGCCCACCGATAACACCTTCACAGGGGCCTGGTCTCGAGACTCAGTCGAGATCTTCATCATGCGACACGGTGGCCGGAGGTTTGTCGGTCAATCGCACCCAGATGCGGCCCTCCTGAATGCGCGTAGAAAATGTCCGTAGCGGTTTGTCTGGCCGGGTGATGCCGACGCCGCTACGAGCATCGTAAGCCCATCCGTGCAGCGGGCAGTGCAAGGTGCACCCATCCAAGTACCCAGACCCCATGGATCCGCCACGGTGCGGGCAGGCGTCTTCGACTGCATGGAACCCATCGTCCAGGCAAACTAGGGCGATTCGGACGCCACGAGCTTCGACGGTTCTGCAGTTTCCCGGGGCCAGGCTCCCGGCCTCGGCCACATCACACCACGTGTCCATGGACCGAGATAGCCACCGCCGCCGCCCGGAATGCAAGCTCACCGAGCAGATCCCGCGGTATTGCCGATGCGGTTGCCACTTGGCATCAGGCGTTCTGAGGGTAGCCTTAGGCTCACTGCCTACCATGATGCGCCATGTTTTGTCCGGGCTTTGCCTAGGAATCCTCACTGCGGTCGCCCAGAACGGTGACAAGCCCGGAGAGGCCCAACGCGAAGTGGTTGCCGCGGACCGGATTCCACCGGCTCCGGTGCTGTCACCGGCTGACCAAATCCGAACCTTCCGACTGCCGCCCGGATTCTCTGTCGAAGTCGTGGCGGCCGAACCCTTAGTGCATTCACCGGTGGCGGTCGAGTTCGACCCTCAAGGTCGTCTGTGGGTGGTGGAAATGATTGGCTACATGCCCGACCAAGAGGCACGGGGTGAAGCCAATCCGACCGGTTCCATCGTCATCCTCACTGACACCGATGGCGATGGCCGCATGGACACCCGTACGGTCTTTGCCGACCAACTCGTGATGCCGCGAGCCATTCACCTGACCCACGGTGGAGCTCTCGTGGCAGAGCCCCCCAAACTGTGGTGGATGAAGGACACCAACGGCGATGGCAAAGCCGACGAGAAGATCCTCGTGGCCAGCGACTACGCCACTCAGAACGACCCGGCGCTGGGGCTGAAATCCAATCCAGAGCACGCCAGCAACGGGCTGCTGCGCAACCTCGACAATTGGATCTACTCGGCCGACCACACGGTGCGCTTTCGCAACACTTCCGGCTCACCGCCGACGTGGATCCGCGAGGAGACCGTCACGCGCGGCCAGTGGGGCATCAGCCACGACGACTCAGGCCGGTTGTTCTACAACTCCAACTCCGATCAAATTCGCGGTGATCTGTTGCCGACCCATTATCTGACCCGGAATCCGAATCTTAAATCTCCGGTCGGAGTGAACGCCCAGTTGGCCAAGTCCCAGCAAGTCTGGTCGGCCCGAGTGAATCCAGGTGTGAACCGGGGCTACCAGCCCAACACGCTCACAGCCGAGGGAAAGCTCGCGAGCTTCACGGCGGCCTGCGGACCGCTGGTGTATCGCGGCAATCAGTTTCCCGAAGACTTCCGTGGCGACGTGTTCTTGTGCGAACCGAGTGCGAACCTCATCCGCCGCAACACGCTCACGGAACAAGATGGCGTGATCACGGCCACCAACGCCTACGACTCGGACGAGTTTCTGACATCCACCGATGAGCGCTTCCGGCCGGTCAACCTTCAGAACGGTCCCGATGGGGCTCTTTATGTGGTGGATATGGCGCGTGGACTCATCCAACACCGGATTTACCTGACTAGTTATTTGCGCAAGCAAATCGAGTCTCGAGGGCTGCAGGCTCCGACCGACTTGGGGCGCATTTATCGGATCGTCCATTCCGGAAAATCACCCGATCGCACGGCGCGGTTGCCGGAGAAACCGTCCACTCGAGACCTGATGGTCCGCCTGTCCGTTGCCAATGGATTCTGGAGGGATACCGCCCAGCGCTTGCTCGTGGAGACGCCGTCATCTGAGTCTGCCGAGGCCTTGCAGCAACTGGTGTCCCAACGCGACTCCACGCCTGCGGTGGTGCGTCTCCAGGCGCTCTGGACACTCGAAGGGCAGGGGAGGTTGAGCCTGGAAACCCTTCTGTCGGCCCTCGATGATCCGGATTCTAAGGTGCGCTCTGCTGCGTTCCGAATCACCGACAGCCTGCCCCCGGGCCCCGTGCGAGAAACGGCGGTTGAGCGCATGATCCAACGCGCACCGTCCGTTCGCGGAGACGCCCAGATCGCCCTGCTCTGTTCTCTAGGAACGATCGGCACACCCGCGGCCGATGCGGCCATGCGATTTTTGCTGATGACCGGTCCGTCGACGCCGTTGCGTCAGGATGCGGCGATCAGCGGGCTCAAAGGGCGCGAATTGGCATTCTTGACCCAATTGCTCAGTGACGCCCAGTGCGGGCCGGACAAGCAAGACCATGCGCCGTTGGTATCGAAGCTGGCGCGCTGCATCGGGGCCTCGGGACGTCCCACTGAGATCGCGGCGGCGCTGAACTTGGCGGCGAAGCTCAAGGAGAACGAGTGGCCGTTGCCGGCCTTGCTCGACGGATTTGTTGGCCTCGTTCCGGTGGCGACCAAGGGAGCCCCGGCTCCGCGAATTAAGCAAACGGAGTTGGCCGCTGAACCCGATGGATTGGCGGCACTGCGGCGTTCCACCAATACGGAGATCGTTGGGCGAGTCCAAAAGATCACGTCGCTCTACTTCTGGCCTGGCAAATCGGCCAGTGCTGAGACCTTGGCCGCAGCCAACGTGCAAGCCTTGCCTCCGATCGCCAAAGCCAGTTTCGACCGAGGGCGTGAGATTTATCCCACTATTTGCGGCGCGTGCCACCAACCCCATGGGAATGGTCAGGAAGGCTTGGCTCCGCCGTTGGTGGACTCCGAGTGGGTCCTGGGTTCGGAGCAGCGCCTGATTCGGGTGGTCCTGCATGGCTTGCGCGATGCCATCACGGTCAAAGGTGTCCGCTATGAGTTGAACATGCCGGCCTTGGCTGAAGCCTTGGACGATGCCCAGATAGCCGATTCCTTAACCTACATTCGCCGCGAATGGGGTCACGCCGCAGCGCCAGTCTTAGCCGAGGCCGTTAAAACCGTCCGGGCGCTCGAATCGAAGCGCGAGGATTCGTGGACCCAGGCCGAGCTGCAGAAGATTCCATGACTCAGCGGTGCGTTGGGCAGTTTTGACTCATTGGATTCTTCGAGTCTAAGAACGGTGATTCCGCTGGAGAGTCTGCCTTTCCGGGGTGCATCAGTTAAATGCACAATGTATGTTATATTCACTTCATGGGTCGAGTCTGCTTCCTTGAGTGTTGGGTGTTTTGTTCCCTGCAAACGATTTAAGACCGATGCAACACGCTGGATGTAGTCCGACAAGCCTCCTAGGCACAGACTGGTCCCCGAGCGGTCCGTGTCTGCGGAGATGGCGCTTTCGGAGAAATCGCCCCACCTCGGAGGTGTCTTGGTGAGGCTGAGTTGATAGCGGGAATCCGGGATTTAGCCCGATGAGCCTACCTGTACCCATGAGCCTCCTAGGTATGGGTGCGAATTCCGATGAGCCCCTTGGTATCGGTCCGATCTCCGAGCGGTCCGTGTCCGGAGACTTTGCAGAATCCCGAAAGGCGTTAGACCTCTCGGAATGTGGCTCACATGCCTAACAGCATGGAAGGATTGGACCGGTCGTCGCCTAAGTGGAATCGCGGAAACGCCTTGAGCGAGATGGTCAGCGCCACCGTGAAGTCTTGAGGCCCGATTCGGTTCTCACGCAGTCGGAAGCCCAGCCCAACGGTCCAACTTCGCAGATCTCGATAGACTTGGTACTGCTGCTCCTCAAGTGTTCCGTCGCGGGCCTCAAACTGGTGGACACCTCGGACCGCCCAGTTCTCATTCAATTTCGCGTGAAACCGACTAAAAATCACGTTGTTGCCGGCCCCGTATAAGGTCCAGTCATCGCGCAAGAATCGGTGGCCAATGCTCCAGTCGAACCACTCGGTGGGCGACCACGTGGCCCGATGATTTGATTCCCGGAACTCTCGGGTCACCGCATTAAACCGGGTTTCGGAAGTGAGCGTCAGCCAGGAGCGGGGCGTGAAATCCACCTCGGAGTAGAGGTCCGAGAATTGCGTCTGATCGTTGCGTTGTTGGATGCGCCAGTCACTCAAGAGGGACCAATTGAGGACGTTCTCCACCTGCTCTTCCCGCTTAGTTTGAACCTTGTTCCGAAGACCCAATCGCACTGTGTTCTGGCTATCGACGGAATCAATTTGCGTGTAATCGGGAAAATGGATGGGCAACAACTTCGGGCTAATGAGTTCCCGGTCGAACTGAGGTAATTCGGTCGGGGTCCGATTGGGTTCCGGCACGAAAACGTAGCTGAACTGGGGTTCAGCGATATGGCGCGCCCCATTCATATCGAGCGCCGCACTGGAGAACGTCGGCCAGACTCTCGAGGCCTTGAACCCAACATCGACGCCGGTGTTGGCCACCCAGCGCTCCTTGTCACTATTGATCGTGTTCAACCCTTCTGGGTCGCCGTAGTAGGTGGCCCGGGCGCCCAATCGGGGTGAGACATTGAGCCATCCGCCGACCATATGAGGTGACACCAGTTGATGGTAGGTATCGCCGCGGAAGGCCGCGTAGTTGGTGCCCCCAGCCAGTGCATCGCGGTACCGCAGATAAGCCAGTGAACTATCGCTTTCGTAGTAAATCGGCGTGACTCCGATTTGCTGCCGCAGGCCTCGCAGACGGACATCCGGCAGTCGCTCGACCGTGCGGAAGAACTCGTTGACCTGGGCATGTGCCAGAAAATCGAGGCTCCAATTCGAGTTGAGTTGGGACAACTCGACGAAGGTCTTGGGCTGGGGATCGGTGCGGAATTCGCGCTCGAAGAAATCGCGAAGCACCATCGGGTCACTCTGGCCGCGCACGACACCCTTGAACTCGAACCCCGAATCATTGGTGATCGAGTGCCGCAAATCGAACCGGTACCGGTCTGGATCGATGGGCCCGTTAAACGAACTGAGCTCCGGGGCCTGATCCTGGATAAAGTAAAACCCTCCCCGCCCCTTGCCCAAGTCGCCCAAGTCATAGGACAGACGTGGACCGCCACCGATGCCTCGCCGTTGGCGATAATCCAGATCCACGACCGTCTCTAAGTTAGTCCGTGAAAGCCAGTGGTAGCTGCCCAGCACATAGGGTCCATACAAACTACGGTAACCCGGAGTGATGCTGAAGAAGTTGGGATGCCGATCGGCCTTGCGGACGTACCACGGGAAATACATCACCGGAACCTTGCCGACATACAGCAACGCATCTTCAGCTGAAATGGTGCGGCTGCTGTCGATACTCAGGGTCTTGGCCCGAATCTTGTAACCCGGTTCCGCCGCATCGTCCGTGGTCACTTCGCCACCGAGCACGACTTGATTAGTACCGCCTTGGGTCACCGACAATCGATCACCCCGAAGGAAGAGTGGACCCGCCCCAAAGCGGAACGACCCGGCCTCCACGCGCTTCTGCCGAAAATCAAAGCGAACCTTCTGTCCTTTCCACCGAATGCGTTCGCCGGTTTCTGCGGCGTATTCGACGACGACGTCCCCCTCGGCGGTGGCCTCCCCGGTTTCTTGGCTGAGTGTCACCGATTGCGCGCTGACCGCGCTGCCCATCCAGTGCACCACCACACCGTTCTTGGCCGACGCTGTCCGGGCGTCTGGGCTCAATTCAACCTCACCCAGACCGTCCCGCGATTCGATGCGAATCGACGACGGATCGACGGTGGCTGTCTTCGGAACCCCTTCCTGAGCCAAGGCCGTCAGCGTCCAGGCGACCCAGGCGCCAGTGCGGGTGAGCTTCATGTGGCGGCCAGCGTATCGCGGGAACCCTCGTCGGAGCAATGCGTCAACGCAGTGGCTCGTTGGTTGATACTCACCCGAATCCCGCATTCAGAACCGTGTCCCCTATGAGACGGATTTGCCTCTGGGACGGGCAATTTACTCGAGGAACCGAACCGTTTCTCAATGCACCGCTTCAATCTTCACCGTGTGTGTCACCGAAACTCGGGCTTTGCGGATTTCAGCAACCAACGGCGCGCGCGCTTTTTCAGTCAGGGCGACCGTCGCCTTCATATCCGCCCTGCCCTCTTCGCCGTGGAAGAGACTCTTAAATTGCTTGGTCTCGTAGTTTTGCTTTTGGCCGACGGCCTTATCGAGGCGCTGGAAGGCGGTATCGAGGAATTTCACGAAAGGTCGGAGCGGGCAGATGGGGAAGCGGGTCAAGCCAGGGACCAGTTCTCAGGCCGAGCCAATTCGCAGTGAAAGACCCAAGCCCAAGGTCTGTGACGCTTTGGGCCTCGGCGGCGGGAGGCCTACTCAGGTATCGTGTTTCCGATGGATGGATTCCTGCAGCAACTCCGCCGGCACTGGGCGGAGCGGTTCGGATCCGGCCCGCGCCACCTGGTGGTGGCCGTGTCCGGGGGCTTAGATTCCATGGTGCTGCTGCACAGCTTGGCCCGCCTGCGTCGGAAGTTTCCCTGGCAACTAACGGTGGCGCATTGTCACCACGGCCTCCGCGGGGCCGAGGCCGATGGGGACGCGAACTGGGTTCGAGCGCAGTCAGCGGCCTTGGGGCTGCCCTGTGTGGTGGAGGAAGTTGCCGTACGCACCGCCGCCGCGGCTTCACGCGAGTCCCTTGAAATGGCGGCCCGCCGGCTGCGCCATGCCTTCCTCGCTCGGTCGGCGCTGGCGGTAGATTCGATGGAAGTGGTCTTGGCCCATCATGCGCAAGACCAGGCCGAACTCATCCTCCTGCGGTTGCTCCGCGGAGCCGGATCGGAGGGGCTGGCCGGCATGAAGGAACAGTCGCCGTCTCCGGCGGATCGTCGAGTGTCCCTGCTCCGGCCCTTCCTCGGCTTCGATCGGGGGACGCTAGAAGCCGTTGCTCGCAAACAGGGAATTGGCCATCGCGAGGATGCCTCGAACCGGGATTTGTCCATTCCCAGAAACCGCATCCGCCATCAATTAATCCCCGACTGGATGGCCCATCACAGCCCCGCCCTGCCCCGCGTCTTGGCGCGGATCGCCGACATCGCGGCGCATGAGTCGGATTATCTGAGGGAGCAGGCGCAGCGTTGGCGGGACTCATTACATCAAGAGCCTTGGGTGTCTCTGCACGTTGCGTTGCAGCGGGCCATCCTGCGAATGGAACTCATCGAGCACGGACGGAATGCCGAGTTCGAAACGGTCGAGCGGTTGCGTCGGGCCCGCTGCGGTGCGGCGCTCGAGGCGCTCTCGATCGACCCTGCAGTTGCCCCCCGAGCCCCAGCGGACCCATCCCATCGAGCGGGACCCTCAGAAACGGTGGCGGTGGTTTTTCGTGGAGTACGAGGTCAGCGGGTGTTGCCCAATGGGAGCCTCTTTCGGTGGAAACGCCTGAAGCGCCCCCTGCCCTTCGGCCACGGCTGGGAACAACTCGATGCCACGACGGTCCCGGAAACAGCCGCGCTGCGCCACCGCCGGCCGGGCGACCGGTTCCAACGTCTGGGGCAGTCGAACGCGGCGCGCCTCCAGAACCTCTTCATCAATCAACACGTGACCGCTGCTGAGCGCGACCAACGGTGGGTGCTCGACCTTGGCGACGGAAATCTGGCCTGGGTGGAGGGTTTTTCGGCGGGTGAACGCCACCGATTGACCCCCTCCACCGCGGAGATTCTAGCCATCCAAATTCACAGGCCGTAGCGGTCACGTTCACCCACCGTTCCCATCCTTTCAGAACCCGACAGGCCTTGCCGGACCCGTGTAGGGTTCGGCTCCCTGTTCCCGAAAATCGGTATGTTCCACCCGAAGCAGTTCGGGGTCCGATACCGTTGGGGCTCCGATGAATCCGTGATGGCGCCCCATCCAATAGGCCAGCAACCACGCACTGGGTTCCACCACGTCTTGGCCGCCAGCTCCTCCATCGGCTTGCATGAGCCAATGGTCCCAGCGCAAGGGTTCGGTCTCCCTGGGCGGAAAGGTTCGAGCCCCCCCTTTCAATGAGACATAGCCCGACGGTGTCCGCAGGTCGGTGCGGTGAGAGTTCTGGTAGGACCAAACCCGGAGGTCTAACGGCCAACCGCGGAGATGTTCTGCGCTGGCTTCCGCTTCGGCATCGTTGCCAGTCAAGGCACCGTAAAGGTAATTGAACCAGGCGTTTTGTTCGACGCGAACCACTTCGTGGCCACGCTCATATCCCCGGCGGTAGAGTGCGCGCAAATCCGGGTTTTCCTCATAGCGAAGGAGGTTCCAGTAGCTCCAAAACGCCAACTCATCGAGAAAGTGCAGAATGCTGTCGGGCGGCGACGTGTTGCGGGCCCGCAGCGTGAACTCCGGATAACCCAGTCGGACCAAATCCCGGTAGGCCGCAGTGAACGTGGCGTCGCCTGTCCAACGTTCGGCCGTCTTGATGAAAGAGAGCAACTCGACGGCCTGAAGGCCTCGATCGAACTTGCCTTCGTCCGTTTGGAAATACTCCGGATCCCAACGACCCCAACGGGTGGGTTTTCCATCCACATCGATGAGTTTCCATCGATTGCGCACCAAATGTGAAGCGATTCGGGCCAACTGGCCTTTGGCTTGATCCACCTCCGCACCTTCAGCCACCAACTCCAGAAACAGTCCGAAGGAGTAGAACTGCGAGCACAGTTCATCGCTAGAGGTGTCGCCCTTCCATTCAAAGCGACCATCTTGCGTATCGTGCCACTCGGCCGCATAGCCGCCCGACCCGTGGTCGGCTTGATGGCCGACCTCCCCCTTGGCCCAAACCGAACGCGCCGGGAATCCGGAAATGCCCGTCATTCCCTCAAGCCACCGGAGCGCATGGAAGGTGTTGGTGGCTTCCCGACGCGCCTCGGGATCGCGAGTCACGGCGTACCGGTACACTTGCGCGGCCAAATAATTACCACTG
>JAPLUH010000066.1 GCA_026397675.1 Verrucomicrobiota bacterium | reverse complement strand
GGTCTCCGGTGGGGCGGACGTCGAGGGCGCCGCAAGCAATGCCGTCAAGGACCGGCTCCACGACTCCGGCGGATTCTTCGGTGTGTGCTGGGCCATGGCGCTCAGGGCTCCTTGGCGGGTTTCCGAGTGCACCTGCGCCGCAGTGATCACATCGGCCACCAAGCCTTGCACGGCCGGTGACGACATTAATCCGCCCAGCAAGCTGCTCAGGCCATCGCGGCCTCCGGGTGGAGGCGTGCCGGCGAGCAAGCGTTGGTGCAGCGATCCGGCCAGGGCGTCGCCCCAATCGGCATGACGTTGGGCCACCCACAAGGCCGCGTCGCGCGCCTCTGGGCGGTCCGAAAACAAGACGGCTCCGACCTCTTCGGCGCGAAGCCCGCCGCCGGGAATTTGCTCCAAGGCATGCAGTGCCGCCGCTTGGACCCGAGGGTTCGCATGGCTCAAGGCCTTGCGCAAAGTGCTCGTGTCCTGGAGGTCGGCCAGTGCGGCCGTGGCGGCCATGCGCAGGGCTTCGTCTTCAGGGCCTTCGAGGGCGCGGAGGATGGCTGGGGCCGCCGCGGTGTGTCGCAAGCGCGCCAGGGCAGTGATCGCTGTGAGTTGACCGTCACGACGACCGGATTTCAGCGATTGATCCAAGAGAGCCATCGCCGCCGGAACCCCGGCTGGATCACGCCGGTCGCCGAGCCGGCGGACGCGGGCCAGATCGCTCTCGGGGGCCGCCGCAGTCGGTGCTTTGGGGCGCTGGTGGGAGGCCCCGGTCTTGGTGACCCGGTACACGCCGCCGAGCACGTCGGCCTTCCAGAGTTGCGAACTCGGGCAACACAGCTTGTACCAGCCGCCCGTGTCGAGGATGAGCACCGATCCATCGGCGTCGGTGAGCACGTCGGTGGGGTGGAAATCGATGCTGCTGCTCACCACGAAATCGGTGTCTTTGGCCCGGAACGACGCTCCGTCGCGTTCCAATTGAATGCGGGAGATCTTCCGCAAATTGAAGGCCGAAGCGAAGAGGTTGCCGGAGTAGCCCGCGCCGAAAGCGCTGTGGTCATAGGCAGCCAATCCGCTCGGAGCTGCCGCGCCGAGTTGCGCGATGGGATGAGCCAGGGCCGGGCCGGGCCGGAACACCGCCCGGTCTTCGAGCACCGAGTTGGCCTTGCCGAAGACCGCCCCAAAGGAGGCATGGCCCACGCCGTCGCGGAATCCGGGCTGGGAAAAGTCGATGAAGGTGCTGGTGAAGAAGGCCTCGCCGTCGGCGTTGAAGACCACGTCCACCGGATTGTCCATGCCGCCGGTCATCACCGACTCCATGGCCGAACCATCGGGACGCGCCCGGAAGATGTGGGATGCCTTATCTTGATGGACGGTGCCCGTGAAGCCGTTGGTCCAGCGCACGGGTTCGAAGGCTCCCTTGGTCCAGTAGATGAGACCGTCGGGACCGGCGTAGGGGCCGTGGACTTCATTGCCGCAATGGGTCGACGGATGACCCACGTTCCACCACTCGTCGCGCCGTTCGGCCCGGCCGTCGCCGTCGGCATCGGTCAATTTCCAAATGGCCGGGGTGCCGCCCACATACACCGAACCTTGATGCCACAAGATGCCTTGGAGCATGGGCAATTTGTCGGCGAAGACGACCGATCGGTCGTAGCGTCCGTCGCCGTCGGTGTCCTCGAGTCGGATCACCCGCCATTGTGGGTTCTTGGCCTGCGTGGCCGGCGGTTCTGTGGAGCCGCTGGAATCGGTAACGTACAGGCGGCCCCGGTCATCAAGGGATCCGTTCACGGGCCGGGCGACGTGGTCGGTCGTGGCCACGGCTTCGATTTGAAACCCCTCGGGCAAGGTGAAGGTGTGGGCACCGATTTGGCGGGTGGCCGCGCTGAGGGAATTGGCGCTGAGAGTGGTGGCCAGGCTGAGGCCCATCCACAAGAGATTGGCCGATCGGGCGCTCAGGAAAATCGATGTCATGTCAGGTGTCGGGTGGGAGTCGGTTTTCTTGGGGCGATGGAGGCCTTGAGCGGGAGCCGTTGGTCGAAGTCGGAGAACGTTGCTACCTCTTCGGCGATTCGGTTTTACCGATTTTCCGGGCGTAGGGGGAGTGAAGGTTGAAGTAGATCCCGCACAGCGGCTTGGTGCCGGAACTTTCGCTGAGGATGACCGTAACCTGGCGGTTCAGAGCAATCCCGTGTTTGAGGCCGGGAGCGCGGTTTTCGAAGGCCTGAATGGCCTTCTCGATCAGCGACTGTAAGGCACTTTCCATTTCTTCCGGTACCTGCTCGATGCAGACGATGTGACGTTCGTAGCTTTGGAGCGCTGCCCGCAGTTCTGCCGCGAACAAGGTCGTGGTCAGCGTTTCGGGAGGAGGGGTGTCGGACATGGAAAATCGGGTAGAAACGGTGAGGGCTGGGAAGATGCCTGAAAAGATTCTTCCGGCCCCTCGGCCTTTGGGCTTAGGCCATGATGCCCCGGACGACCTTGCCGTGGAGGTCGGTCAGGCGGAAATCCCGCCCGGCGTGGTG
This sequence comes from Verrucomicrobiota bacterium, assembly GCA_026397675.1. GTDB lineage: Bacteria > Verrucomicrobiota > Verrucomicrobiia > Limisphaerales > UBA9464 > SXXZ01. Next base: position 2,386 of record JAPLUH010000066.1, on the reverse strand, counting down.
GTAGGTGAACTTCTCGTGATCGAAGCCCAACAGCGCCAGCAATGTGGCGTGAAGGTCGTGAACGTGAACCGGGTTTTCGGCCGCGGCGAATCCGAACTCGTCGGTGGCGCCATACACGGTGCCGCCCTTCACTCCGCCGCCAGCCAGCCACATCGTAAACCCATGGTTGTTGTGGTCGCGGCCGTTGATCTTGCCAGAGTTGGCTCCCGGAGTCGGTAGTTCGACCGTGGGGGTGCGGCCGAACTCGCCGCCCCAAATCACCAGCGTGTCTTCGAGCATTCCGCGCTGCTTGAGGTCGGTGAGCAACCCCGCGATACCCTGGTCGCTCTCGCGAGCCAGCTTGCGGTGGTTGACCTCGAGATCGTCGTGGTTGTCCCAAGGTTGGCCGGCTCCGTGCCACACTTGCACGAAGCGCACGCCGCGCTCGACCAATCGGCGGGCAATGAGCAATTGGCGCGACTGGGTGCCTTCGCCGTAGAGCTTTCGCACCGACTCCGGCTCGCGCTGGATGTCGAAGGCGTCGGCCGCATCCATCTGCATGCGGTAGGCCAACTCAAAGCTCTGTATGCGGGCGTCGAGCTGGGGATCGGTGGTGCGGGCCCGTCGGTGTTCCTCATTGAGTTTGCGCAGGAGGGCCAGTTGCCCCTTCTGGGACTCAGGTGAGGTGCGGGCGTTGTTGATGTTCTCGATGAGCTTCTCGATCTGCGTGTGCTTGGTGTCGATGTAGGTGCCCTGGTAAACACCCGGCAGGAATCCGCTCTGCCAGTTTTGCGATTCCTGAATCGGATAGCCGCCGGGGCACATCACCACAAATCCGGGCATGTTCTGGTTGTCGCTGCCCAGGCCGTAGGTGACCCACGAGCCGAAGCTGGGACGCACCTGGCGCGCCTCGCCGCAGTTCATGAGCAAGAGCGACGGCTCGTGATTGGGCACGTCGGCTTTCATCGAGCGAATGACGCAGATGTCATCAATGCAGGCGGCCGTCTTTTCGAATAGCTCGCTGACCTCGATGCCGCTCTGTCCGTATTTTTTGAACTGGAAGGGGGACCGCCACGCGGCACCGGTCTTGCGCTCGGTGTTGTGGTGGATGGGGATCTCCTTGCCATGCCAGCGATCGAGCGAGGGCTTGGGATCGAAGGTGTCGACGTGAGAGGGCCCTCCATTGGCGAAGATGTGGATGACGCGCTTGGCCCGGCCTAAAAACTGCGGAGCCCGCGGCGTGAGGGGATTGAGTGTGCCGGACTCGGCCAAGGCCTGGGAGGTGAGCAGACCGGCCGATCCCAGCAATGAGCTCAACGCGATGGATCCCATGCCCATGCCGCAGTTGCGAAGAAATTCCCGGCGGGGCAGGGAGGCGGATCCAAGGGGTGAAGAATGCTTCGACATAGCTGAACCTCGTGTTGACGCAGAACCATCGGTAAATGTTCGCAACAGTCACAAGGAAAACTCGGCGATACTGCCCCCTCAGAGCGATCAGGCAGTGATGGCGTCCTTGGAGTGCTGGGAGTCTGTCTCCGCAGAGGTGCCGGCCAAGACAGTCGCCAGTGCGGGGGCAGACGAGAGGTGCTTGGGAACGGCCCTTGCCAAAGGGGACCTTGTCCGCGACAAACCGTCCGCCCTTGTGTCCAGCCCCGCTTCTCCAACCCCAGGATCGGTGATCCCTCTGGATTCGCCCCAGCGTCGTCGCCTGCCACCCTTGCTCCGCCGGGCTTGGTACAGCCTCAACCAGACTTTCCGCCGGCGCATTGCCCATACCGGAGTGACTCCGGACCAGTTCACGGCCCTGCGAACGCTGCTCGAGGGAGATACACAGGGAATGACCCAACGCAGCCTGACCGAGGTCATGTCGAGCGATCCCAACACCGTCGCGTCGCTGCTGGAGCGCATGGAGGAAGCCGGTTGGATTGAGCGGCAGGCCCATGAGCGCGACCGCCGGGCTTACCGGATTCGCCTGTTGCCCTTGGGCCATGACAAATATCGCCAGGTGCGGGATGTGGCCGTGGGGTTGCAGTCCGATGTGCTGGCCGACTTACCCGAATCGGAGCGGGAGCGATTTCTGGAACAGTTGGAGGTCGTCGCCATGGCGTGTCGCCGCGCCGCAGAGACTTCCGCCAAGACGACGTCCCGTTGAACCATGGAACCCCCGGAATCTTTCCATCCCTCAGTGGCCGCTCCACCTGTGATTCCGACCCAGGGTGCAATTCCCCCGGTGTTGACCCACCCCGACGCGCCTCATCCGGGTGCGGTCCGGCCACGCTGGCGCTCAGTGGCCTTCCTGATGCTGGTGGGTTTTTATCCCCTGATCCTCGGGGTGTTGAGCCAATTTCTGCAGATTGGCGGAGCCTCGCGGGGCCCAGCCCTGCCTCCGACGATTCAGGGACTTATC
>JAPLUH010000522.1 GCA_026397675.1 Verrucomicrobiota bacterium | reverse complement strand
TAAACCCTCATGGACCCCAGCTCGGCCGCCATCGCCGAACCGATGCGACCCGCGATGAGGATCGACATCATCACCGGCCCCAGTTCTTTAGCGAGCGAGGCACCGACCAAGCCGCCCAGCATGGAACCGAGACCTCGCTGAGCCAGCAATGGCCCCGCCTGCAACGACAACACGCCGCCAATGAAGAGCGAGAGCACGCACGCCATGAAGAGACTGGCGTTGCCAATCTCGAACAACTGCTCGGCCAAATTACGCCGATAGCGAAAAATCCTCGGCAATGCCCTCAGGGTCGCCCCAAAAAGCACCAGCATCTTGCCCAGTTCACGAAACACGGTGGTAGGATCGCTGCGGCAAGCCTCGTCGGCAATGCCCAAGGTTTTTATCCTGAGATCGCCTCAAGTTCAGCCGCCCGGAAAGCATTGCTGCAACCCGGCAGCCACCGCTGAGAACGCCCGGGCCGCCTCACCCATCGGGTCGGCCACGACCACTGGTTCGCCACGATCTCCGCCCTCGCGGATCGCGACAACCAATGGGATTTCCCCCAAGAACGTCACTCCCTTGCGCTCGGCCTCAAGACGGCCGCCGCCATGCCCGAAGATGTCCACGCGTGTCCCATCGGCGAGACGGAAACCACTCATGTTCTCCACGATACCCAGGATCGGGACCTGAACCTTCTCAAAGAGCGACATTCCCTTGCGGACCACTCCCAAAGAGGCTTCTTGCGGGGTAGTTATGATGACACCGCCATCCAGCGGCACCGACTGGCACAACGATAACTGGGCATCGCCCGTGCCTGGCGGCAGATCCACCAACAAGTAGTCCAAATCACCCCAGGCCACCTGATTGATAAACTGATGGATGGTTTTCTGAATCATCGGCCCACGCCAGATGACGGCCTGTTCCGGATCAATGAGAAAGCCCATACTCATGAGCTTCACTCCGTGGCGCACCGGTGGCACCAAACGCTCATCGTCGGTGAGCGTGGGCCGCTCTTGGATACCCATCATCAACGGAATGCTCGGGCCGTAGATGTCACAATCCAAAAGGCCTACCCGCAATCCAGCACGCGCCAAGGCGCACGCCAAATTGACCGAACACGTGGACTTACCGACCCCTCCCTTGCCCGAGGCCACCGCAACCACCCGACGAACTCCCGGCATGCGATTGCGCTGAGGGACCCCGGTATTGGCCGAGGTCGCCGATGCTGCCGAGGTCGGTGTCGGTACCTGCACCTGCACATGGGCGTCGGTGATTCCCTCGATCTGGTCCCGCAATGCGGCCTTGGCTGCGTCGGCGATTTGATTGCCGATCTCCGCGTTCGGAGCGGTCAATTCAAGAAGCACTCCCACTGCACCACCGTCAATTTGAACCCCTTTCACCAATCCGAAGGAGACAATGTCCCGGCTATATCCGGGGTACTTGACCGTACGCAGCACCTCCATCACGGAGGACTCTTGAATGGTTGCCATGGATGATTTTGTTCCGAATACGAGGGTCTTAGCCGTTGTAAAAAGGGGGTGGAGCATCCCAATGGACAGCTCCACCCCTGAAAAAAATTCGTCAGCGGTTCACTTGGCCGCGACAACTGCGCGCTTCTTGTCGGACAGCGCCCGAAGGAAGGCCGTCAAGTCGCTGGTTTCCTCAGTCGTGAGCTTCTTGCCCAACTGCAGCCAAGCCATCTTCTGGACCGTCTCTTCCAACGTCTTCTGGCTGCCGTCATGGAAATACGGCGCGGTCAGGGCGATGTTACGGAGGCTGGGCACCTTGAAGACAAACTCGTCGTAGTCTTCCTTGGTCACCTCGATGCGCCCCTTGTCCGAGGTGTTTTCGTAGGCGTTGAGAATTCCAAGCTTCTTGTAGTCGTTGCCTCCGAGGAGCGGACCTGTATGGCAGGTGGTGCAACCGATGGACAAGAAGGTGTCGAGTCCCTTCAGTTCGGCAGCGGTGAGTGCCTTGTCGTCGCCCTTTAGAAAATCATCAAATCGGTCGTGCGTGCGAAGGGTTCGCTCAAATGAGCCGACCGCCTTAGCGAAATTGTCGTAAGTCAGCGGATCCGACTCGCTCGGGAAGGCCTTCTTGAAGGCTCCGACATACTTCTTCTCAGCTTTGAGCTTCTCGACCACCGCCGCCTCGCTGGGCATGCCCATTTCACCGGGGTTGAGCACGGGGCCCTTGGCCTGATCCTCCAAGGTCTTGGCGCGACCATCCCAGAACTGAGCGATATGGAAGCCGGCGTTGAGCACTGTCGGAGAATTTCGACCACCCCGCTTACCGAAGGCTCCCGGAGAGGTTGGCTCGTTGTCTACGCCACCACGGTTCTGATCCACCGCATGGCAAGAATTACAAGATTGGGTGTTGTTGGCCGAGAGCTTCTTCTCGAAGAACAGGTCCCGACCCAGTTTTACACGAGCCGGAGTATCGTTTTCTGCACCCGGCATTTTGTCAGGAATAGGCGCTAGAACCTTCAAGGCACCCGTTCGCAACTCCGAGGCAGTGGCGGCGCTCACCGCAACCGGAACCAACAAGAAGGCCGACACGGTTAAAGCATGAGCCAAAGGCATGTTTATGGTCATAAACGAAATGATACTGCAGGAATCAAATTATGCAAATCAGTGAAGCTGCCTGCGAAAAAGGTCCGATCTCGAAGGGTTTCAAATCTGCGAACGCGTCTAATGCGCCGACTTTCCAGACACTTCCGCCGCATGTTGACTAAAGGACTTTCCACGACCCGTCGGCGCAATAACCGAGTCGATCACACCGTGTTCAAACTCATCCCACATCGGGGACATCCCCCGGAGCTTGGAGGCAATCTTGGCGAAGGTTTCAACCACGTAGTCAATGTCGGCTTCGGTGTTGGCCTTGCCAAGAGTCATGATGATATTCCCTTGGGCCAGCGCATGATCTAGGCCGATGGCTCCCAGGACATGAGAGATCTTGAGACTCTTGCTCACGCAACTCGATCCGCTCGCCACGGAGATTCCGTTCATGTCGCAGAGCAGCAACTGCCCCTCACCCTCGATGAACTCGGTTGAGAGGTTTAAATTGGTCGAAATACGATGGGGACCCGGTTCTGGGCCGTTGAGCTGGATGTAAGGAACATTCAGCTTGAGACCTTCCCAAAGCCGTTTCTGCAACGGAGCCACGTGCGCAACCCGTTGTGAGAGCCGTTCCTGGGCTATTTCTGCGGCCACTCCGCCACCGACGATCGCTGGAATATTCTCGGTACCAGCCCGACGCCCTCCCTCCTGCACACCGCCATGGATCACGCTGACAATGCGAGCTTTGCGATTGCGGTAGAGCACGCCAACCCCTTTGGGACCGTAGAACCGATGGGGAGAGAAACTCACCATGGCCGCCCCCCACTCCTTCACATCAATGGGCAACCACCCGGCACTGGCCTCACAGTCCACATAGAGGGGTACGTTTTTGGCAGCACAGAGTTGCCCCACCTCACGCATTGGCTGAATGGTGCCAATGTCGTGGTTCACATGATGCACCGCCACGAGCACCGTCTGGGGCGTGATGGCTGCCTCGAGTTCGTCCAACCGAATCGTCCCCTGAGGCGTCACACCGACTCGAGTGCATGTCCACCCCTGTTTTTCCAAGAACTCCAAGGAGTTCATCACACTCGGATGCTCCGTCGCGGAAATTACCAAGTGCTTACCTTTGCGCTCGTTCGCATAGGCCGCGCCCTTGATGGCCAAGTTCGAGGATTCGGTGCCATCCGAGGTGAAGTAGATCTCCTCTTCGCTCTCGGCGCCGATCAATGAGGCCATTTGCTGGCGAGCTCGCTTCAGAGCGTCCCGGACCCGAAGGCCATGCTGGTGGAGCGAGGAAGCATTACCAAAGTACTCGGTGAAGTACGGCCGCATGGCATCGAAGACCTCCGGGAGGACCGGAGTCGAAGACTGGTGATCAAGGAAAACCTGGCGCATGGGTGGGACAATCAGAGGATCAGACGGTGCAGAGTTGGCTGAGAATAACCCCGGTGGGCCGACAGCAATGTAAGCCAACAGCAATGAACCGGGAACGGCTTCAAATCACCAAAAAAGCCTGCAGTCGTCGAAACTTCCTCCGACTGCAGGCCGCTGAAGGCAAGCAAATTAAGCAGCAACCGAATCCGTCGTCGCCACCTTGGCGGCCGCGGACGGGTTTCGCTTCACATAATCCTCCAATGCCGCCTTGAGAGCCTCCTCGGCAAGGACCGAACAGTGGATCTTAACCGGAGGCAACCCACCGAGGGCGTCCACTACCTCTTGATTAGAGAAGGACATCGCCTCGTCGATGGTGCGCCCCTTGATCAGCTCAGTGGCCATGCTTGAACTGGCAATGGCTGAACCGCAGCCGAAGGTCTTGAACCGGGCGTCCTCAATTCGACCATCCTTGATCTTGAGGGAGATCTTCATGATGTCTCCGCAGGCCGCAGCCCCCACCTCACCCACACCATCCGCATCCTTCAAATCCCCCATGTTGCGAGGATTCATGAAGTGCTCCATCACCGTGGAATTGTACAACGTGTAAGTTTCGCTCATAAAATTAATATCAATTCAAAATTGGGGCCAATGCGGATCCGTCAGCCAGCGGGGCAACGACCACATCGGAGGCCGTTACAGAAATCTTAGGGTTTCGGACTAACCGGGCCTGTTGGACCAAACCGTTGGGCAAATGGCGTCCTGCCAAGGTGGCCAAGCTTGTGCCGACAAAAACCTCCTTCATCCGCTCCTGAGCCTCGGCCAACAGGCCGCACAGAGCGCAACCACGACTGTGTTCGCAGCCCACATCGATTTCTAGGCATCGCTGTAGAGCGATAGGCCCCTCGATGGACTCCAAAATCTCGAGCACAGTGATGTCAGACGCGGGACGCGTGAGGTAGAAGCCACCACCAGATCCGCGGGCTGATCCCACCAAGCCCGACTTGCTGAGATTCTGGAAGATTTTGCCCAGAAAACTTTTTGGGACACATTCTTCCTCACAGAGGATGTCGATCATGACCACCTCGCCCAAAGGACGGCGAGAAAGGGCAATCAGCCCTAAAACCCCGTATTCTCCTGCTTTGGTGATTTGCATCCCTTGAACCAGACCATTTCCGTCTGGAATGAAACCAACTTACCCCCCTCCCCTGCACTGTCAAAACCATTTCCAGACCAAATTCATCCGATTCCCCAAAAAAGGGACAGGCTCCTAAAAGGGACAGGCTTTTTTGAAGCGCTGGACTCAATGTCCACTTGCCGGGAAACAGCTTCGATCCCACCATGTACCCATTGATGGATACTCAACTGAACCAGTACCTTCCGGTGCTGATGCTGCTGTTCGTGGCTGCCAATTTTGCCGTTGGCACTTTGGCCGTGTCCGTGTTGCTCGGGAAATCAGGCCGTCGGACTCAAACCAAAGACATCCCCTACGAGTGCGGAATGCTGCCTCAGGGCGAGGGTAGTGCACGGCTCAGTATCAAGTTCTATCTGGTCGCCCTGCTCTTCGTCCTGTTCGATATCGAGGTAGTTTTCATGTACCCGTGGGCTGTTACTTTTAAGGAACTGGCCCGAACGGACCTGGCACTCGGCCTCGGCGGAATGCTTTCTTTCCTGGGAATCGTCTTCGTCGGATACGTCTACGCCGTCAAAAAACGTGCGTTTGACTGGAAGAGCTAAACTTCCCGGATTCGCCTCACGACCGGGCTATTCTCGACGGAATCGTTATGTGGTTCTGCCCGCGAAAGTTATTTCTCGGTCCGTTTCAAAAAATATTTTGCTCCCCATCATTTCGATTGGTTCACTTTGCTCACTTGGACCCAAACAAGGTTTCACTATTTCCCGTTGAATGAACTCGTACCCGTCCGTACCGAACTCACTCTACCGGCCTGACTTCGAACACGACGCGTGTGGCGTCGGTTTTGTCGCCAACATCAAGGGAACCCAGACTCATTCTGTGGTCCAACAAGGGCTCCAAATTCTTCGGAATCTGGACCACCGCGGCGCGTGCGGCTGCGAAGCCAACACAGGCGACGGTGCCGGCATCCTCATCCAGATGCCCCACGAGTTCTTGGCCAGCGAAACCCAGCGTGT
>JAPLUH010000123.1 GCA_026397675.1 Verrucomicrobiota bacterium | reverse complement strand
GAACCCGTGGTCGTGGGGGCGGAGTTTCGTCTGAGCCTCAAGGCCCGCAATTTGGGGCCGCTGCCGGCCACCAATGTCACGGGGAGTCTGACGTTGCCCAGTCCGGCAGAGTTTCTGGGGGCGACGCTGGGAGAGGGGGGTAGTTTTCATACAGGTGCCGCCGGAGTGAGTTTTCTTATCGGTACCTTGCCCGCTAAGTCGGAGTGGACCGCGCTCATCCGCGTCCGGATCCCGGTGGAGGCCGTGACGCGCTTCGAGTGGGTAGCCAGCACGCTCACGCCGGATGTGGATGTCACGGACAACCGCGCCGCCGTTTCGGTGACCGCAGTTCCCCTGCGTCTGGAACTCACTGGCTTCGGCGATGACCTTTGGGTGTTGAGTTGGTCGTCACTGGCCACCGCGGTGGAGTTGCAGGAATCGACTCTGGATTTGCCCCGGCAGTGGCGGGCGGTGGCCGGAAGCCCGTTGAACGACGGGGTTCGTTTTCAGTGGTCTATTAGCGCGACCAACACGGGGCGTCTGTTCCGGTTGAGATCGCGGTGAGTGGTTCTGTTCCTCAGGGTTTTCCAGTGAACGTTCCGGCTTAGGCGAAATCGTGTGAGGCGGACGTCTGGAGGTGGTGATCCGGGAGTCGTTCGAGATGTAGGACGCGCACATGAATCGTGCCGTGACGGCGCTGCACGATGCCTTCGACCAGCAGGAACGGTTCGGTGCTAATTCGGAGCCGCTCGGCCTCGAAGAGTTCGGGCGACACGATGGCATTGGTGATTCCAGTTTCGTCTTCCAGGCTCAGGAAACACACGCCCTTGGCGGTGCCGGGGCGTTGACGGCAAATCACTTGTCCGGCCACCCGGATACGGGCGCCATCCGGAGCTTCCCGGAGTTGGACGCTTTGCCAAACATTCTTCAAAGTGGTGCGGCGTAAGGCCATCGGATGGGGACCAGTAGTGAGCCTCAGTGCGGCGTAGTCGGCGGCCAATCGGTCTTCGGGCGACATGGGGGCCAGCGGTGAGGCCGAGCCTTCAGACTGGTTGACGACGCCACCGTCAGGGAGCCCTCCTCCCAAATCTTCCTGACGCAGCGGACGCTCTGCATGCCACAGGGCTGAGCGACGGTCGGTGGCCCAGGCATTGAGTGCGCCAATGGAAGCTAGGGCACGCAGGGCCTCGGGCCCGAGGGAACTTCGTGACTTCAAATCGTCCAGGGAATTGAAGGCCTTCCGAACGCGTTCCTTCAGCAGACGGGCGGCCTGGGAGGCGGTGAGGCCCTGGACCAGTCCCAGACCCAAGCGCAGGGATCCGTCGGATTCCACGCGGGTTTCCCAGTCGGAGCGTGCGGCGCAAACTGGGCGCACGGCGACGCCGTGGTTTTTGGCGTCCCGCACCACCGTGGCCGGCGCGTAAAACCCCATCGGTTGGTTGTTGAGCAGTGCGGCGAAGAATTCTGGGGTCCGGTGCACCTTCAGGTAGGCGCTGGCGTAGGCCAACAAGGCGAAGCTAATGGCGTGCGATTCGGGGAATCCGTAAAGAGCGAAGGAGCCCACGGTTTTGGCGATGGAGTCGATCACGTTCGGGGCGACACCCTTGCGGGCCATAGACTCGCGCAATTTGGCCGTGGCCAGGGCCATCTTCTCGTCGGAACGGTGGAAGCTCAGGGCTTTGCGCAGGTTCTCGGCTTCGTCACCGCTGAAGTCGGCCATGACCATGGCAATTTCCAGCATCTGCTCCTGAAAGAGTGGCACGCCCAGGGTGCGTTGGAGGATGGGTTCGAGCCGGGGGTCGAGGTAGGTCACCGATTCGAGGCCGCTGCGGCGACGCAAATAGGGATGGGCCAAATCACCTTGGATGGGCCCGGGCCGGATGATGGCTACCTCGATCACTAGGTCGTAGAAGCAGGCGGGCTTCATGCGCGGCAGCGTGGCCATTTGGGCGCGACTCTCGATTTGGAAGACACCGATGGTGTCAGCCCGCTGCATGAGGGCGTAGGTGTCGGGGTCGTCCTTGGGAAGCTCAGCCAGATCCACCGGGCGGCCGCGCTGGCCAGACAGGGTGATCGTGTCCTGAAGCACGGCCATCATGCCCAAGCCCAGGATATCGACCTTGATGATGCCCAGTCCCTCGCAGTCGTCCTTGTCCCACTGAGCAACGACACGACCGGCCATGGAGGCGTTTTCGAGTGGAACGATCCCGGTAAGTTCCCCTTGGCACAAGATCATCCCGCCGGAGTGCTGACCCAGGTGCCGGGGCAGGCGGCGCATGCGGCGGCAAAGTCGGGCGAAGGCGGTGGCTCTGGGGTGCTCGGCAGGCAGGCCCGCTTGGCGCAGTTGCTCCTCGAGTTCGAGGGTGTGCGGGAAATCGCCGGAAATCGCCACCGGCTTGCAGGCTTGAAAACCGGTCCAGCACATCGGTCGGCAAGTTGAGGGCCTTGCCGATTTCGCGGGCGGCGCTGCGGCCGCGGTAGGTGATGACCGTACCTGTCATGGCGGCGCTGTGTCGGCCGTAGCGTCGGTACACCTCTTGGATGACCCGCTCGCGGCGTTCACCGCTCGGCAGGTCGATGTCGATGTCGGGCCAGCCCTTGCGGCTTTCCGACAGGAAGCGCTCGAAGAGCACGTTAAACTTGATCGGGTCGACGGCGGTGATCCCCAGACAAAAGCAGACGGCGCTGTTGGCGGCACTGCCGCGTCCTTGCGCGAGGATCCCTTCGTCGCGGCAGAAGCGGATGATGTCGGCGACGATGAGGAAGTATCCGGAGAACCCGAGGCGTCCGATGAGGGAGAGTTCTTTCTCTAGCAACCGGCGCACCTTCTCCGGGATCTCGTCGCCGTAGCGCGTGCGTGCACCGCGGAAGGTCCACTCGCGCAGCACGCCTTCCATGGTTTCGCCGGGGCCCACTGAGTAGCGCGGGAACTCGTAGCCCAGGTCTTCTAGGGTGAACTCCAGCCGATCGGCCAGTCGCACGGTCTCGGCCACTGCCTTTGGGAGGTCACTGAAGAGCCGAGCCATGGCGGCGGCGGG
>JAPLUH010000376.1 GCA_026397675.1 Verrucomicrobiota bacterium | reverse complement strand
GATTTGCATGGCATCGAGGATGATGTGACGGGCATCACCATCATGTTGCACAACCCCGACATGCCCACGACGACCCAGGTGCATCAGCAGTTGACCGAGGCTTTGGGCGGCGGTTTTCAGGTCATCTCCTGGATGCAGGATAATCGTCAGCTCCTGGGGGCGTTGGTGGTGGAGAAGAATATGATGTTCTACCTGCTGTTCTTCATCGTGATCGTGGCGGCCTTCGGCATCATGAGCGCGCTCATCACCTTTGTGGTCCAGAAGACCCGGGAAATTGGGATGCTCAAGGCCCTCGGTGCCACCCCGTCCCAGGTGGCGTTGGTGTTCCTTTCGCAGAGCCTCGTGGTGGGTGTGGTGGGGGTGATCAGCGGTTTCGCCTTGGGTTGGACCGGGGTCCGCTTCCGCAACGACTTCCTGCACTTCATGAACCAGACCTTCAACCTCGACCTCTTTCCCCCGGAGCTCTACCAGTTTCGGGAGTTGCCCGCCCGGATCGTGACTTCCGATGTGGTGATTATTTGCGGGGGGTCGCTGGTGATCTGCCTCTTGGCCGGGATTGTGCCCGCGATGCGCGCCGCTTGGCTTCAACCTGTTCAAGCCCTTCGCCATGAGTGAGTTGCTCGTCCAAGCCCAATCCATTCACAAGGGGTATTCCCTGGGCCGCCGCCGACTCGAAGTCCTTCGCGGCGTGGATCTCTGCGTCGAGGCCGGTGAATTCTTGGCGTTGAGGGGGGCTTCCGGGGCGGGCAAGAGCACGTTGTTGCACCTCATGGGTGGGTTGGATCACCCGGATCAGGGAACGATTCAGATTCGAGGGGTGGCACTCCAATCGTTAGGCCCTGCCGAATTGGCCCGGTACCGCAATCGGGATGTGGGGTTAATTTTCCAGGCCTTCCACCTCATGCCGGAGTTTGATGCTCGCGAGAATGTGGTGCTCCCGGGGCGAATGGCCCGGCGTCCGCTAGCCGAGGTGCAGGCCGAGGCCGACGCCTTGCTCAAGCGGGTGGGGTTGGCTGATCGACTGGATCATCGGCCCGGCGAGTTGTCCGGGGGTGAGCAGCAGCGGGTGGCTATCGCACGGGCCCTCATCAACAATCCGACTCTCATCTTGGCCGATGAACCCACGGGCAATCTCGATTCGAAGACCGGCGAGGAAATTGTCCAGTTGCTCCTAGAAATCCGGCGGGAGCGGGGAGTGACCCTGGTGGTAGCGACGCATGACTCCCGGTTGGCCGACCGGGCAGACCGGGTGGTGAATTTGGTCGATGGGTTGATTGTCGACGAGTCGCTGGGCCGGTCTGGACCGGGCTATTCTCAGGGTTAATCGGTGTGCCTGGGGCCTGTGGATTCAGCGGGGCTTCCGAGGGGGGCTCAGCGGTTTTTCAGCGGGTTTGGGACAATTCGAGGATGTGCCGGAACACCGCTTCTTCAATAGGCATGACGCTGAGACGGGACTGGCGGATGAGAGGCATCTCTTTCGTCACGGAGTCGGTTTTCAGCGTGGCTAGGTCTACAGGAGTCTTCAATTGCTGGAACGGTGCGAGGTCTACGACCGACCAGTCGCCCTCGGTTGCCGTCGGATCCGGATACGACTGGCGGACGACCTGGGCGATACCG
>JAPLUH010000143.1 GCA_026397675.1 Verrucomicrobiota bacterium | reverse complement strand
GAGCCGGGGCTGACCTTTCGGTCCCCGCGCCAGTCGCACCAATTGCTCGGCCAATTCCGCCGCGGGTCCACTGGCCAGACCCAGGGCTGAAGTGTGCGCCACTCGGGTCAGCTGACGTCGAATGGCCGCATCGATGCGGGGATTCCGGTGACCATGAAGGTTGGTCCAAATGGAGGCGTTGGCGTCGAGATACTCCCGACCCTTCACATCGCGCAAGACCGCCCCCTTCCCTTCGACCAACACAATGGGCTCAGTGCGCAACCAGTCCTGCATCTGGGTGAATGGATGCCAGACGTACCGGTGATCAAGTTGAGCCAGACGGTTCATCAGAGGGTCCATCCAGAAGGGGTGAGAGCAGTTTGGATGCAAGCCATGTTCAAGGCCTCCTCCAGACAGTCCAGGTCGGCCGCGGAGTGAGCGGCGCTGAAGGTGAGACGCAGGCGGGCTGAACCCCGGGCCACCGTGGGATGGCGGATGGCCGGCACCCAGACTCCGGCTGCTCTCAGACGGTCCGCCAAGGCCACGGCCGCGGCCTCCTCACCCACGAGCACCGGCAAGATGTGGCCGACGAACCCTTCGGATGAAGCAAAACCCAACGGCTCTTGGAACGCCCGGTTCACCACTCGGGCTCCTGCCGCTGCGACCGATCGCAATTGATGGCGCGCCTCCTCACCGTCCCGGGTGATCATGAGTTCGAGAGCGGCGGTGGCAGCAGCAGCAGCCGCAGGAACGGGAGCCGTGGAGAAAATGAAACTGCGGGCGCGGTTCACCAAGAGATCGATCAAGGACCGCGAACCGGCAATGAAACCGCCGGAAGCCCCCAGCGCCTTGCCCAGGGTTCCCATGCGGACTTCGATCCTCTCACCCAATCCCAGCTGCGCCGCGAGGCCGCGGCCTTCCGGACCCATCACCCCGGTGCTGTGAGCCTCGTCGAGCATGAGCCAGGCCCCGTGCTGATCCTTAAGTTCAACCAGTTCGGCCAGCGGGGCCGAATCCCCATCCATGGAGAAGACGCTCTCGGTGACCACCAAGACTCGTGGCCCGCCAGAATCATTGCGCGGCAAGGCGGAAGCCCATCGGAGGATGCGGTCTAAATCGTCGAGGTCGTTGTGGCGGAACACTCGCAGTTTCGCACCGGAGAGCCGGGCCGCATCCACGCAACAGGCATGCACTAGGCGGTCCACAATCACCACATCGCCCGAGCCCACGAGGGCCGGGATCACCCCGGTGGCCGCGGCATGACCGGTGGAAAATCCCAGGGCGGCTTCCGTGCTGAGGAATTCAGCGAGCGTTTCCTCGAGATGGTGATGCACCCCCAGCGATCCGCTGATGAGTCGAGAGGCCGCCGAACCGGCGCCCCAGTCGTAAACCGCCCGGACCGCGGCCTCTAGCACGGCGGGATGCAAGGAAAGCCCGAGGTAATCGTTGCCCGCGAAGGAGACCAACCGGTGGCCGCCGGTCTCCAACTCCGACTTTGTGCGATGGTCCACGGGCCTCAGGGATCGCCACAGTCCCTGGGCACGCACCGCCTCCAAGCGCTGGCGCAGGGTTTCCTCGAACGGCTCGGGCATGGGCAGAGAATGGCCCGAAACCGCCGGCCGGGTCACGCCCAACGGTGGACCCGGCTGTCGAGCGCGAAGACCTGACCGGAGATGTTGTGGGTCGTCAGAAGGAAGCCGATGAATCGGGCCACCTCGGCCGGATCGTTGATGCGACCCAGCACATTGGCCTGGGCGTAAGCATGCATCACCGATGGATCCAGCGACTCGGTCATGGGGGTGGGCAGGACTCCCGGAAGCACTGTATTGATCCGAACATTGTGCGCCGCAAACTCGCGGGCCCACGAGAGTGTCAGGCCATTCAGTGCCGCCTTGGATGCGGCGTAGGCCACCTGGCCCGCGGACCCTGCCTGGCCTGCGTGACTACCGATGCTAATCCAGTGCCCGCCGCCCTGCCCTGCCAAGAGAGGCAAGGTGGCCCGGGCCAATCGCCGGGCACCGTCGACATTCACCGCGAACACCGCATCCCAATCCTCGGGCTGCGCTCGGGCCAACAGCGAGTCGCAGGTGATGCCAGCCGCATGAATGACCGCATCGATCCGGCCCCAGCACGCCAGCGCCACAGCGGCCGCCGCGGCACAAGAGTCGTCGCAGGTGACGTCAAGTGCCACGGCTTCGACTCCGGGGATCAATGCTGGCAATGGAGTCTCGTGCCAGCCCGCCAGGACTCGATGACCGACCCCGGCTAGCTCAGCAACCAGCGCCTGACCCAACCCGCCGGCGGCCCCGCTGACGAGGATGGTCTGAGGAATAGCGATGTTCATGGGCTGGGCTGTAAACTAGGGCTCGAGGTGAGGCCAGAATTGGAAACAGGCATGGAAGATCCAGGAGCGATCCATTCCCAACGGCCGCCAATCATCGTGGCACTAACCGACCCACGATGATGGATCAATGCTTCTTCCACCGTCGACACTGAGCCGCCATACGGGATCACCAGAAGGTCGGCCAAGGCGCCGGACTTAAGTTCTCCCACCACCGACTTAAGGCCCAGGGCACGCGCCGGATTCATCGTTACTTCGGCGAGGATCTGACGCGGTGATAAACCCGGATCATCGGAGGCCACCGCCCGCAATTCGTCGATCAGCGACAAAACCGGAGGTCCGTTGCGGGAGGCCTTCGTGGAGGCCAGGCTGTCGGTGCCGATGCAAATGGGAACCCCCGCCTCCGTGAGCGCCTCGCGCTGAAACCGGGGATGGCTGAAATACGCGTGCGAACGCGGGCAGTGGATCACGGTGGCACCTCGGGCGGCCAGACGAAGGGCATCGTCGCCCCAGAGGCAGTTGACGTGAACGGCCATCAGGGGCGAGTCGAGCAAGCCGTACCGATGAAGGTGCTGGATTGGGGATCCCAGTCCGCAGTCGGCGCTGGGTCGTTGATTCTCCAGCCACGAAAAAAGCGATCCCCGACGGTACATGAACATGTCGAACTCCGGCTGGGACTCCGCGACATGGCAGGTGATGCGCCAACCATCCCGGCGGGCCGCGTCGGCAATCACCCTCAGGAGTTCTGGCGACGTCGAGTAAGGGGCATGCGGCGAAAGCCCAACGCCACCCCGGTTCGGAGGCAAGGACTTCAGAACGTCTATAGCCTCGGCGAGAATTCGTTCCGGCTCGCGGCCTGAACGAATGCCAGTCATTTCCAGAAAGGAAAAAATGCGCAGCGGGGTCGCCGCACGCAGGCTGGCCAACTGATGAGCGCGCGTCTCGATGTTGGCGACGGTGGTCGTCCCGGTCTCCAACTGCTGCCGAGCCCCAAGCAGCCACGAGGCCTCGAACTCCGCATCGGTCCATTGGGACTTGAGGGTTAAGATGCCCTTGATCCAGTCGGGGAACTCCCGCTGTGGCGTCAAAAGGCCCGTCATCGCTGTGTAGTCGAGATGACAGTGGGCATTGATCAGTCCAGGAAAGACGGCCACCTCGCCCAAGTCGGTCACCGGGCCCGCAGCGACTTGCTGGATTTCCCGAATCTCCGACCACGGACCAACGGCACGGATCTGATGCCCGGAAATCCAAACCGCGCCGTCGTGGATCGGCGGCGCGGTGACCGGAACAACCGTTCTAGCTCGCAAGATCACAGGATCAGGCGGGCTCAACGCGGCGACGTTCCTTCAGGCGGGCTGCCTGCTTGTGGGTCTTGGCTTTGACCTTGCTGTGCCGAGCCCGCAGCTGCGCTTGGAGCTTCTTCACTGCGAGGTCAATGGCCGCATAAAGATCCGACTCACGATCCTCGGCAAACAAATCGTTGCCGCTGACACCGATTCGGATCCCGCACTTGTACTGTTTCTCCGGCGAGTGGGCCACATGGTCCCGCTCCAACGTAACCCGAGCATCGATCAACCAACGGTCAATGTGCTCCAGCTTGTCAATTTGCTGGAGCACGTGCTGCTCGATGGCGTCGGTCAGGGTGACATTGTGAGTTGCTAGGATGAACTTCATGCTACCCCCAAGGTGGCGGACGAATTCCGTGATATCAACCCGACCTTTATTGCGGTGGCCGCACCAAAGAAACTCCTACACCGGCACAGACTTCTGAGAGGTTTTCTCGATACCAGAAAGCTTCTCCCGCTCAAACCATCCGTAGAGCACGGGCAACACGATGAGGGTCAGCAAGGTGGAACTGAGGATGCCTCCGATGACCACCGTGGCTAACGGTCGCTGCACCTCGGCTCCCGCGCCCGTGGCCATGGCTGTCGGCACGAACCCGAGCGAGGCCACCATCGCGGTCATGAGTACCGGTCGCAAGCGACTGACGGCACCGGACAAGACAGCCTCCATCACTCCCAACCCCTCCTCTCGGAGCCGGTTAAAGCAACTGACCATCACCATGCCATTGAGCACAGCCACGCCACTCAGGGCGATGAATCCGATCGCAGCCGTGATGCTGAAGGGCATGCCCCGCAACCACAGCGCCAAGACACCCCCGGTCACCGCCAACGGGATTCCGGAATAAATGAGAAGGGCCTGACGGAGGCTGCCAAAGGCCATAAATACGATACCAAAGATCAGCAGAAGCGTGAACGGCACGACGATCATCAGCCGGGAACGGGCTTCCTGGAGCCGTTTGAATTGCCCCCCGAACTCAATAATGTAGCCATCCGGCAGCGTCACCTTTTCCTCTAGAATCGCCTGAGCTCTGCGAACCCACCCTTCGATGTCGGACGTGTTCAGGTTGACCATGAGGGCCACCCGGCGACGACCGCTCTCATGGCGGATCGGCTGCACCGACTCCAGGGTCGTGAGTTCGGCCAACTGGCCCAGCGGCACCATGCCCGATTCACCCACCCGCACCGGCAGCGCCCGGATCTGGGCCTCGTCATTGCGCAAGTCACCGCGCAACCGCACCACGATACTGTGAGTATGGGTCCCATGGGCAAATTGCCCCACTTCCTGACCGGCCAGCGCCACCGAGACCGCCTCATTGAGGGCGCTCGCCGACAAGTTCCGCGCCAGAAGGACCTCCCGGCGCGGATTCAGGGTCAGCATGGCACTGCGACCCGCCGTCTCATGTTCAATCTCATCGTGCCCGGGCAAGGGTTCCAGGAGCTCCTTAATGCGGGCAGCGATGGTGTCGATCTGGTCGAAGTCATTGCCGAACACCTTGATGGACAAGTCGGCACGGACGCCCTCCAGCATCTCGTTGAAACGCATCGAGATCGGTTGGGAGGCAATGGCGGTGGTGTTGGTGAATGTCGTCTCAATGTCCTGACGGATGAGATCCACCAACTCATCCTTGGTGGCCGGACGACCGTCGATCTTGCGCCAGGTCTCTCTCGGCGCGTAGCTCAGGTAGAAATCGGATTCGTTGGGGGCCATGGGATCGGTGGCTACTTCAGAAGTTCCAATCCGAGAAAAAATATGGGTCACCTCGGGGAATCGGGACCGTATGCGCTCATCGGTGCGCAATTGATCCTGAACCGAATCGTCGATGTTCTGACCTACGGGTCGAAACAAGGCAAAGGTGGTAGACCCTTCATCGAGGGTCGGAACAAACTCCGCGCCCAACCGCAGGAACAGAGCCACTGAAGCCACGAACAGCACGACCGCTCCGCCGGCCACCCAGCCACGGCCGGCGATACCCAGCGCCAGCACCCGCGAGTACACACGCTGGAGCCAGCGCATGAGGGCGTTTTCCGTCTCGCTCACCGAGCCGCCCAAAAAGAACGACGCCAGCACCGGCATGAGTGTCATAGCCAAGACCAGCGCGCCGCCGAGGGCCAACATCACCGTGAGGGCCATCGGCTGGAACATCTTACCCTCCACCCCGGTCAGCGAAAGGATTGGCAAGTACACGATGGTGATGATGAGCACCCCGAAGAACACCGGTGAGCCCACTTCGCGGGCCGCCGCGAGCACCGTCCGATGGCGCTCCTCGACCGTGAGAACCCGACCCAACTGATGCTGGCGATGGGCTAACTGACGGACGATGTTCTCCACGATCACCACGGCCCCGTCGATGATGAGGCCAAAGTCCACGGCTCCGAGACTCATCAAATTGCCGGAGATCCCAAATCGGGCCATGCCGATCATCGCGCACAGGAACGACAGCGGAATCGCACACGCCACAATCAACGCAGCGCGAACGTTGCCCAACAGGAGCAGAAGCACCACGACCACCAGCACGGCCCCTTCCGACAAATTACGCTTCACGGTACCCACGGTGCGATCGACCAAGTTAGACCGGTCATAAACCACTTGGACTTCGATCCCCCGGGGCAGGCGCGCCTGTAGCTCCGCGATCCGGAGGCCTACGCGGTGGGCGACGATCCGGCTATTCTCACCCATGAGCATCATCACAGTACCCAGCACCGTCTCCTCACCATTCTGCGTGGCCGCACCGGTCCGGGGCGCCGCATCGATGCGAACCTCGGCCAAATCGCGGACCCTCAAGGGCTGAACAGCCGCGGCATACTTTACGGGCAGGTTCCCAATCTCGTCGAGGGTGGTGGGCTTGGTGGCCGCCCGGAATACCAACTGGCGTCCCCCGCGATGGATGACGCCACCGCCGGTGTTCTCGGTGTTTCGACGGATCGTCTCAGCCAACTCGGCGAAGGTCAGGTTGGCTTCCCTCAACTTTTCCGGATCCGGCTGGATGA
Source organism: Verrucomicrobiota bacterium (assembly GCA_026397675.1). Lineage (GTDB taxonomy): Bacteria > Verrucomicrobiota > Verrucomicrobiia > Limisphaerales > UBA9464 > SXXZ01. The sequence continues at coordinate 972 of JAPLUH010000143.1, read as the reverse complement.
CAATTTGTCGGCTGAAACCACCAATGGTGTTGATCTCAGCGACCCCGGGCGTGGAGCGCAGGAAGGGCTTGGCGATGAATTCTTTGGTTTCCTGCAGTTCGAGCAGTTGAGCAAAGGCATCGGCGGGGCGGTGGGTGGCATCGGCCCTCCACGACAAGGTGTAATAGAAGATCTCGCCCAGACCGGTGGAAATCGGAGCCAAGGCTGGGTCGGCTCCCGCCGGTAGACGATTCCGGACCGATTGGATGCGCTCGGCCACCAGTTGGCGGCACCGGTAGATATCCACGCCATCCTCGAACTGAAGAGTGACCTGCGAGAGCCCGTACTTGGTGAGCGATCGCAGTTCATGGAGCTGCGGCAGTCCGGCCAATTCCTGCTCGAGGATCCGGGTCACCAGCACTTCGGCTTCCTCGGGCGCAAGGGCAGGAACCTGCGTGTTGATTTGAACCTGCGGCTGGGTGATGTCAGGAACCGCATCGATCGGCAATTCCCGGGCCGACCAAATACCCACGACCAATAAGGCCATCGTCGCCAACAAGACCACCGCCCGCTGGCGCAGGGAGAATTCGAGAAGTCGTTGGATCATGGCCGGGCCGGTTGGGTGCTCGAAGCGTGGATCAGATTCAGACCGGTGGCCTGCTCGAGTTCGAGGAGCGCAGCCAGAGCCTCCCGCCGAGTGTCTAAGTGGGCTTCGACCGCATCGAGGTACTGCTTCTGAAGCTCGACATAAATCGTGGCCGGAACGGCTCCAAGCCGATAATGGCGATCCGCCAATTCAGCGGCCGACTCGAACTGGGACACCACGTCAGACCGCCAGTGGGCCAATTCGGCGAGTCGGGAATCATAACCGCGGCTGGCGCTGACCACTCGACGTTCCACCTCGCGCCGGGCAACGGTGAGGACTGCGGAGGCCTGTTGCCGCTTGGCTTCAATGGCGGCGATGTTGGCCGTACGAGGACGCCACAACGGCAA
>JAPLUH010000361.1 GCA_026397675.1 Verrucomicrobiota bacterium | reverse complement strand
CGACGGGAGCCCAGAGCCCTGAAACGAAGACCAAAGCCCTACCAACTGCTCAATTGCCACCGACGCGAATTCCAAGAGATCCGCCACCAGAACCGCTACCGCAAACCAACCTCACCTCAGAACACCCCAAAAACATTGGTCTCTATCTAACTGCCATTCGGGACCGACCCCGCGACCGAGCGGAGCGGTGTCAGGCCGCAGCGAGCCTTGGAGGCGATCACTCCACCCCCCTCGCGCACAGCGCGAAAGCTCCTCCTCCTCAGAGCCTACTCAGCGAGCGGAGGCCTGATACCGCGGAGCCCCCAAAACCGCAGCGGAGCGGTGTCGGGCCGGAGCGAGCCTTGGAGGCGAACACCCCAACCCCTCGCGCACAGCGCGAAAGCTCATCCTCCTCAGAGCCTACTCAGCGAGCGGAGGCCTGATGCCGCGGAGCCCAGATACAAAGCTCCACTTCTGGAGTTTCCACCCGAAAGACCTTGAGGCAGCGTTCACCCATGATGACCCGACGGGATTTCATCCGCTCCGCCGCCGGAGCCTCCGCCCTCGCCGCGGTCCTTCCGACAGGATGTGTTCGCGGCAACACATCCCAGGGCATCATCGATACCCACACCCACTTCTACGACCCGACCCGACCACAAGGCGTCCCATGGCCACCCAAGGACGATGCCGTGCTGTACCGCCGAGTCCTACCCAGAGACTTCCGAGCACTGGCCGAACCCTTAGGCATTACCAGCACCGTGGTCGTCGAAGCCAGTCCCTGGGAAGAAGACAACCAGTGGATCCTCGATCTGGCCGCACAAGACCCGTTCCTCATCGGTCTGGTGGGCCACCTGAAACCCGGCCAACCCGGGTTCCAAGACCAACTCCTCCGCTTCGCGGCCCATCGTCGATTCCGCGGCATTCGAACCGGCGGATGGAACGGAGGCCTCCCCCTCAACGACCCGAACTGGAAACGGGATATCGCCCTCTTGGCTGACCACGATCTCAGCTTAGATTTAATCACTGGGGCCGACCAATTCCCCGAAGCCGTCCGCATCGCCGAGGCATTCCCCAGCTTGCGCATTATCGTCGACCACTGCTGCAACGTACCCGTGCGCCAACCCCTGCCCGAGGCCTGGATCTCCGCCGTGCGCGCCGCACGTCGGCATCCGAACCTCATCATGAAAGTCTCCGGATTAGTCGAAGGCACCGGTCGATCCGACGGCACCGCCCCGCGCGAAGTCGAGGCCTACCGCTTCATCCTCGATCCGATCGCCGACGCCTTTGGAGAAGACCGCATGGTCTTTGGCAGCAATTGGCCTGTCAGCGAACGCTTCGCCCCCTTGGCGACCGTCTTCGGCATCGTCGACGACTATTTCAGCCACCACGGATCCACCGTCCGATCCAAGTTCTTCACCCGCAACGCCCAGCGCGTTTATCTCGGCACCCACTGAACCCCATCGTTCCCCGCGCATGTCCCTCCGCATGAACCCCCTGATTTTCTCCCTGGGATTGGTCGCCAGCCTACTGACCACCCAAGCGGCCAGCCTCCTCTTGAAGGACGGATGGATCTTCACCGCCTCGGGCCCCATCCTGACCAATGCCTCCGTCCTCATCCGCGACGGCCGCATTGAAAAAGTTGGGGCCGGCCTCACCGACAAGGTCGACACCGTCGTGGAATTGAAAGGTCAGCGCGTCTTCCCCGGATTGATCGCTCCCACCACCGTATTGGGACTGCTCGAAATCGACGCCCTTCGAGCCACCCGCGACACCACCGAAGTCGGGGAATATTCTGCCGATGTGAGCGCGTGGATCGCCGTCAACCCGGACAGCGAACTCATCCCTGTGGCCCGCGCCAACGGCTACACCCACGCTCATGTCATTCCCTCCGGAGGCACCGTCTCCGGTTTCAGCGGCCTCATCCAACTCGACGGCTGGACCATCGAAGACCTCACGGTCGAAAAAGCCGTCGCCTTGCATCTCCACTGGCCCGGTTTCGGCCTCGATACGACTCCTCGGCCTCCGGGCAAAGACGCAGGCCCGTCGCTCGAGGACCAAGTCCGGGACCGGGACCGCAAGCTGCGGGAAATTGATTCCTTTTTCACCGAGGCCGCCGCCTATTCCGAGGCCAAGAAGGTCGCCAAAGTAGGCTTCAAAACCGTGCCCGCCTGGGAAGCGATGCTGCCAATT
>JAPLUH010000388.1 GCA_026397675.1 Verrucomicrobiota bacterium | reverse complement strand
AAGCTCGACCAACGTCCTCGACAAGACCCTGATCGAGGCCGTGCCGCTGGAGGAATCGGTCATGCCGACCGTTCGCCCCGTCAATTCTGTGTATGGTACCGATCGCAGCGTGATCGATACCCCACGGAATGTGACCATCATCTCGCGGGAGCAGTTGAACGCGATCAACATCTTTGACGTCCGGGACTTCTCTAAGCTGACCTCCAGCTCGTACACCCGATCTAATTTCGGCGCACCGACCACGCCGGACATCCGCGGCCAGATCGCCGACACCTTCGTCAACGGCATGCGCACCGGATTGACCAGCAACGGCAACGGCCTGCCGGTCAATTTCAACGCGGTGGAGTCGGTGAACATCGTCAAGGGCCCCGCCTCGGTGGTGTATGGTCCCTCGCAGTATGTCAGCGGCTACATCGACTTGCAGTCCAAGAAGCCCTACTTCGATGGTTTCCATGGTGAGGTCACTGGCACCTACGGCATGTACGATCAGCGCCGCTGGACGGCCGACATCGGAGCACCCATCAAGGACAACTTGGCCTACCGTCTGAGCTACTCCGGCGAGCAGTCCGGCAGCTACTATTACGACGGATTTCGCCGCACCCAGGCCGGCTACGGGGCGATCACGTGGATTGCCAACGACAATTACACCCTCGATTTCAACAATGAGTTCCAGTGGGCCAACTACACCGAGAACTTCGGTGTGAACCGGCCGACGATGAACCTTATCAACAACGGGTTGTACCGGACGGGCATCAACACCAACAACTTCCCCGGTCTGCCCTCCGACCCCCAGAACTCGAAGTACGTGACGTCCGGGTTTCCGACGGTCAACCAGATCGAACTCGGGCCTGAGGTGCCCCTCAACCGCCGTCTGCGCGTGCTGCGCCCGGGCGATGATTCCGAGGGCAGGAGCTACAATGCCCAGGTGGTTCAGACCATCAAGCCGGGCGGCGATTGGGAGTTCGTGAACAACTCGTTCTTCCGCTACATCCGGCGCGAGACGATGTCCTCGTACTATTACTCCGAGATCATCGATCCGAGCCTCTCTTTCGAGAACCGCACCGAGGCCCGCTTCAGCGGCGAGAAGAACAACATCAACACCGGTTTCTCGGTGCGCTACCAGCAGGTCGAAGCGTACAACGACTTCTTCAACGAACCGGCCGGTGTTTGGGACATCACCAAGGACCGGAACTACATCAACATTTACAACGCTGACTACTTCAACAAGGGGGGGCACTTCGCTCCGGTCCCCGGATGGCCTAATCGCTACTTCATGCCGGTCAACGGCGACTCCGGCATCAGCAAAACCTGGCAGGTCGGGCCCTACTGGCAGCATGATCTGAAGGTTACCGACAAGTTCAGCCTCCTGGCCGGCGTGCGCGAGGACGTGATGTTCGCTGACTACAAGGATCCGGCCGGTTGGATCCCGGGGGATAACACCACCATGGGCATGTTCAATGCCAATGCCAGCGCGGTGTACAAGTTCCAGCCAACGTGGTCGGGATACGCGACCTACAACTGGAGCCAGAACCCGGCCGGTACGGTCGGCAATGGCGGCGGTATTACGACCCAGGGCGCAGCCAACTTCTCCTCCGGCGGCTTCCACACCCAGGCGGAGTTGGTTGAGCTAGGCAGTAAGCGCGGGATTTTGGACGGACACGGCTACTTGAACTTCGCCCTGTTCCAGCAGACCCGGTCCGACATGAACACGGTCTCGCGTCAGATCACCGAGATCGACACCCGCGGTGTGGAGTTCGAGTTGAACTTGCAGCCCAACCGCAACTTCTACACCACGCTCGGCTACTCCTACATTCAGGCTGAGTCGAGTGCGGCCGGCTTCGATGTGGGCAACACCACCCTGGTGTCCCCGGCCGACCGATTCTTCTCGGCACCGTCCGGTTCCATTCGCCGTCAGGGTACCCCGGAGCATCTGTTCAACCTCTTGACCACCTACAAGCTGGATTGCGGCGCGGGTGTCAGTGCGAACCTGGTGGCCACCGGAGACATTTGGAACAACAACGTGGGAACGCTGGTCATCCCGGCCCAGTACACGCTCGACCTGACCGTGTTCTACGCCCGCCAGAACTGGGACGCTCGCATCATGCTGCTAAACGTCACCGACGAGAAGAACTGGGGCGCTCCCAATGGCGTCTACGGCAACGAGTCCATCATTGCCGAACTGCCCTTCCGACTCGAGGGCCGGGTTGCTTACCGGTTCTAATCCTTGGTCTAAAGTCTTTGGTTCAATAGGGGCGGTGCACCTTTGTGTCGCCGCCCCTTTTTCACAACGCGACTCACCTTTCCCTCCGCTCCGTGCCCTGTCTCCCGCCCGATCGAGTTCAATCGTCATGAAACCGACTCTCCACCCTGCGCTCCTGCTTTCCTTGCTCATGGCCTGCCTAGTCTCCGCAGGCTCCGGATGTGCCGCCCGTCGGGCGGTGTTTTCTTCGCCATCCGGTACTCCGTCCGAAGCCTCACCCATGCCCGTCAAGGTGGTCATCATCACCCTCTTTGAGCCGGGCGAAGACACCGGCGATCGACCTGGAGAATACCAGTTTTGGGTCGAGCGTGAGCAGTTGAACCGCAAGCTAGAAATCCCGGGAACTTACCGGCCCCTGCGCTACCGCGACGACGGGGTGCTGGCTGTTTGTACCGGCGGTGGCATCGCCCGAACCGCGGCCGTCATCGCGGCTCTGGCGCGAGATCGGCGGTTTGATTTTCGCAAGGCCTACTGGATCACCGCTGGCATTGCCGGCATTGATCCGGCCGACGGGACTCTCGGTAGCGCCGCCTGGGCAGAGTACATTGTCGACGGCGATCTGGCCCACGAGATCGACCCGCGCGAAATGCCGGCCGACTGGTCCACCGGGTATGTGCCGCTCAGCCAGTCCAAGCCGTACGAAGAGCCCAAGAAAAACCAGTTGGGCGACGTGGTGTTCCGACTCAATCCCGGCCTGGTTGACTGGGCCTACCGCCTGACTCGGGACACGCCGCTCATGGAGACGGATGTCATGATTCAGAATCGCAACCGCTACACGCAGCACCCCAAGGCGCGTCAGTCGCCCTCGGTCATGAAGGGTGACAATCTGGCCGCCTCGACCTTTTGGCATGGCCGGCTCATGAACCAGTGGGCCAACGACTGGACCCGCTATTGGACCGACGGCAAGGGCAACTACGTCACGACCGCCATGGAAGACAGCGGCACCTTGCAGGCCCTGACCTTTCTGGGTCAGGCCGGCTGCGTGGACACCAACCGGGTCCTGGTGTTGCGCACGGCCAGCAACTTCGACATGCAGCCGCCCGGAAAGACCGCCGCCGAAAACCTCGTTGAAGAGAACAGCGGCAAGTTCTCGGCGTACATCCCGAGTCTGGAGGCTGCTTACGGTGTCGGTAGCCGGGTGCTGCACGAACTCGTGAACCACTGGCCGCAGTATGCCGACAAGGTTCCCCAATCCGCTGCGCCATGAAGTCCTTCCTGAAATCACCGGTGCTGAGGGTCTCATACGCCCGCCGGTGGGCCGTTTTCCTCGGCCTTTGCTGCGCTAGTTTGCTTTCGGTCCGGGCTGAAGGGTTTGCAACGCGCTTCGAAGAACTCAAGCGGTCGCTCCCCAAGAGCGAGCTGTACCGCCTGCTTTACGCCATGCCCAAGGGAGGTGATTTGCACCATCACGCCGGGGGTTGCTGGCGCATGGAGGATTTGTACTCAGTGGCCACGAACCGATCCATTGTGGGCACCAATCGGTTTTTCACCCGAATCCGCGCCGGCGGGTGCACCACCGACACCAATGACTGGACCCGCTTCGCCACGATTTCGGCTTTCCAGTGGAGCGCGATGGATGAGTGCCGCCGCTCCGAGTACACGGCTCTGGATTCCCTGTCGGCGGCCCAGGCCCGGGAGTGGATGAACTCGCTGCGCTTGGATGCGCCGGGCGAAGGACGCGAGGAGTTCTTCGAGCGGATTTGGCCGCGACTCGGGGCCGTGGGGCGCGACGCGAATATCGCCGCCGAGATGATGGTGCGGACGCTGCAACGCTACGGGGCCGAGGGCGTTCGCTACATCGAGGCCCAGACCATTCCCGATCTGTATGTGGCCGCCGATGGTTCGATGCTCGATCCGGAGGAGGGTCAACGCATCCTCCAGCGACGGTTGTCTCAACCCGATGCCCGAGCTTCCGGGGTCACGTTGCGCCTGCAATTCGTGGTGCTCCGATTTACCCCCAATGCGGTGCAGCGCGTGGAGCAAGCCTACGACTGGGTCTCTCGCCACCGAGACACTTGGGTGGGCATCAACATGGAGGGCCGCGAGGACAACGACAAAGGCCACCCCCGGCGTTTCTTGGAGGTGTATCGCAAGATGCGCCGTCAGCACTCGGGCATCGGACTTTCGATTCATGCCGGCGAGGTGGATGAACCCAATGCCCACATGCGCGACACACTCATGCTCGGCGCCACCCGACTGGGTCACGGCAACAACGTGCTTACCGACGACGATCTCGTTTTGCACCTGCGGCACGGCGTGGCCTTCGTGGAAATCAACCTCGTGAGCAACCTACTCTTGGAATACGTGGGCGACTATTCCCAGCACCACTTCCCGGAGATGCTTCGCTTGGGCGTGCCCTGTGGACTATCGACCGACGATTCCGGGATGTGGGATTCTGGGATGACCGACGAGTACCTGACGGCCGTGAGCGAGTTCAACCTGACGTGGGACGAATTGGTCCGCTGCGGACGCAACTCGCTGCAATGGTCCTACCTGGAGGAGTCGGCCAAGGCGCGTCTGCTGGCCGAATACGACCGCGACATCCGCGCCTTCGAAGAGCGTTTTGGCGGCGACGATGTGCCTTCGAAGCTTCAAGCCGTGAAGCCGGTCGCCTATGGGTTCGCCCGTCGGCGCTGGGCAATCGCCTATTGAGCGGCTGGTTTCCGGTGCGCGGCCGGTGAGTTGATCCAGCCACCGACCTTGTCGGCCCAGCGCAGGCCGTGCTCACGCAGGCCGGGTCCGCTGAAGTGGACACCCTTGCCGCCGGAATCTCGCAGGGAGCCTTTGAGGGCGTCCGAGTCCGGCCCTTCGAGGGCGATGCCCTCCTGCCACAGGGAAGCCTGGGCAGCCCGGATGTCGGCCGAGGCCTCATCGCCCGGCACATGGTAGCTGACTTGCGCCACGAACCACGGCGGCGCCCAGCCAATGCGGCTCCGGGACTTTTGGATCACGGTGCTCAGGTATTCCCGGTAGCGGGTGCCGGTGAGGGTTCGTGAGGCATCCGCCTGGTTGGCATCGCTCTCACCCTGATGCCAGAGCACCGCACGGAACCCGCCGGGACCTAAAGGAGTCATGCGAGCCACCAGACCTTCGAAGGCTGCGCCGTCGCTTTCCCACTCACCGGAGTCGAGCCGGCGGACCCGGCTTGTCAGGGTCGGTGGATTGGGAAAGCGGGAGCCCTTCGGCAGCCACTCGCGAACGCTGGTGGCTCCGATGCCGCAGGAGACGACGCCGATCGGGACGCCCAACCGTCGGGACAGCGCATCGCCGAAGGGGGGCAGGAAGCTGCCGCCGCCGCCGCTAGCACCGGGTTGGGGGTCCAGGGCTAGACGCCAGCGGGTGCCGTCGAAGGTGGTCACTAGGCCGGACTGGGGTTGCTGGAGTTCCTCGCCATGGTTGGCCGAATTAGACTGTCCGGTGACCACAAACACCTCGCCGATGCCCAAGTGTTCAATGTGGGTCTGGGCCACCACGGAGTCGCCCCTCCGCTGGCGCACCTCGAGCCGGAACCAGCCGCCCGCGGGCAGTTCCACGGAGCACCGGAATTGTCCCTTCGAGGTGGGGGTATCTCTGCGGATCCAAGGGCTGGGACGGCCGTCGGCCACGAATCGGGTCTCCAGGCAAATTGCCCCATCCACCTGCGAGCCATCGTTCCCGATCAAAGTGACCGTGCCTCGGTTCATGGTTTGTCGTTGAACGACCTGATAATCGAGTGGCGCGGACAAGTGCAGTTCGGCCGCTGCCAGTCCCAACGACAGGCTCCACACGCAGGCAGTCAGGCATCTCCAAGGGGTCATCGTAGGTGCATGATTGAAGAGCCGAGCGTCGGCTGGCCAGCGGGAACACTTGAATCCATCGTCCGGAGAGAAATAGCGTGGCCGTCATGGCCCGGTAACAAGGCTGTGGCAGGAATTCCTCCGTCCAATGAAGAACCAATGCGGCTATCGAAGAATTCCGGGGTGGGTCTTATTCGTGGGGTTCATGGTTTGCGTGCTGGAGGCTGGCCCGTCGCTGCCGCTGCAACTCTCCCTCGAAGAAGGTGCGTGGCGGGAAGAGGTCCTCGGCCATTACAACGGTGCCATTCGTATTCACGAGCAACTGCTCGAGCAACCCGATGTTCCAGACCGGATACGTGTGGAGGCGATGCATCGCCTGGGCATTTGCTACACGATGAAGGGCAACCTGATTCCGGCGGTCACCCTCTTTCTCAAGCTGCTTCGGGAGTTTCCAGACACCGAACCGTTTTCCCAGAAGGCCTCCCACAACCTCCTGCTCTTGTCGCCAGAGTCGAATCCGTCCGACCGGAGCTGGTTTCAGGACGAGCGCCTGTTCTTGGGTGATTTAGCCTTGGTGCTGGATGGGGCCCTGACGCATGCGGAGGTCTACAGCGCGACCGAGGTTGCTAGCGAAATGCTCGGAGCCTTACGCATGATGCGCCGGCAGCTCTCGGGGCAAGACTTGCAATCGGTCGATCGCACCGTGCAGGCGATGGAATCGCTCGAGGCGTCTTTGGCAAGTCCCAGAACCGCGGGAATACGCACGGGGTGGACACAAAGCCCGGGCCGTTCTTGGATGCTCGACCGGGCTTCGCTATTTGCGCCCGACGACGCCAATGCGGCCGTGGTGGAGTGTCGTGATCGGCTGGCCCGAGCTTTGGTTGAGGAAGATGCGGTCGAGATCCGAAGACAGGCCGGTCGGGCAGCCCGGTGGGCCGATCCGGTCGTTCGTGCGGGTCGAGAATCGCTCACGGCGGGCTACCTGAAGTTGGTCCAGGAATCGACCGCCGCCGTGGCGTTGAGGGCTTCGGACGGGCGCTTTCGCGAAGCCCGCGCGGTTTGGCTGCAATCCTCCCGGACGCTCAATCGCGCCTTTGGAGCCTTCACCTTGCATGTGTCGGGTTTGTCCGATTTTCCGGAAGAAATCCGACCGGAACTCGTTGCGGTCCTCACCGGGGTCGATGAGGCCCTTCAGGTCATCGAGTCTACCGACGCCTCTAACGATCCAATGGTCTTGCTGTCGGCGGCCATCGAACAGGTTCGTGGGATCGAAGGCCGGTTGATGCTACCTTCGAATCCGAAGTCTGGAGGCAACCACTCCGTCGATCCCGTTAACCCCGCCGCCCTCGATTCCCCAAGTGTCCAGCGACTCCGGCGTTGGGCGGAAGATTGGGTCGCCGTCCGCACCACGTTGGGTGCTGGAGATCTTCTGAGGGCGCGTCAGTTGCTCAAGCCCTACGAGCTGTGAACACCCTTCCGCTGGAATCCTGAACTCGTGTTGTCGCGATTGTTTCCATCCTCTTTGGGGCTCCGGCTCAAGCCGCGGGGCGAACTGTTCGTCTCGTTGCTGGGCATCGGATTGGCTGTCGCTCTTCCGGCGGTGGCCTGGGTCTGGACTACGGTCCGCACCCTCGATCGCGATCGCCGGGATTGGACTCAAGAACTGCAAACCTTGCACCGGTTCCGGCTCGAGGAAGCCATTCGGACGCTCGACGTCGAATTGAAGGCACGCGGGTCCCGCGCGGGCCACCAGACTCCGCCCGAGGTTTCAGAGGCGGGAGTGGTATTTCGGGATCTCCTCGGTGATATCGGGGAAGGGGCACCCCCAGAGGGGGCTCCGGACGGTTTGTTGGTCTTGGCCGCAGACGGGACCCCGCTGTATCCCGCGCCCGCCGTCGGTGTGATCGATCCGCCGGAGGCTGATGTTCGGGGAGAGGCCTTGATGGGTGCCTTCCACCAACGTCTCCTGACGCAGTCGATGGGCGAAGCTTATTTGGGATTGGCGGCTCAGTGGGTCGAGCAAGGGCTCGAAGGAAGCCGCTCCCCTTCCGGCCGTTTGTATCTCCCCTCCATTGAGTTGGCTGCACTCCAGCAACTGTCCCGGCAGGATGCACGGTTCGAGCCCACCCTTGAGTCGCTGGCTCGTCGGGTTACTCGGCATGCGGCCCCGCTGATGCCCGCCAGTCAGCGATTGTTCTTGTGGCGCGAACTCCAGCGACTCGGGGCCCGTGCCCGTTTAACCACCGAGTCGGCCGAAGTGCTCGGGTTGGCGGTCATCCAGGAGTTGAAGGGCAAGCCAGACCGAGATCAACCCAGTGCGAAGACAGTGCGCCTCTCGGGCGACGGCCCGAGCCAGGAGATCTGGCTGGTGCCGGCACCGGGCGGGGGCGTGATCTGGTTGTACCGTAGGGAGCGCCTTCATGGAGAATTGGAAGCCCGGGTCAATCACTCGCTGGGGCTGCAGGGATACCGGGCGCAATTAGTGACCCAGGGGAATCCGGTCTCGGGAGTGGGGGATTTGCAGGCGTCCATCGGTTCGGTGCTACCGGGCTGGGCATTGCGGCTCGACACCTCGGTGGCCACGGCCGAACTGGCCGGATCGGCCCGCAGACAAGCCGCCCTCCAAATCGCCTCGGCGGCCAGCGCGGTGATCCTCGGAGCGGTCCTGAGCGTCTTGGCGGTGCGACGTTTCTTGCAGCGTGTCCGCCTGACCGAGGTGCGCCATGACTTCCTGACCACCATCTCCCACGAATTGCGCACTCCTATGACTTCGATTCGGATGCTCATCGAGACGCTCGTGTCCGACCCCAATCCGCAACCCGATCGAACCCGAGCCTATTTGGAAGTCGTCTCTCGTGAGACGCTCCGACTGGGCCGCTTGGTCGACGACTACCTCACCTTCGCCCGACTGGAACGCGGCGGCATGAACTACGACTTCCAGCCCACGGCTCCGGAAACCGTGGTCGAGGCCGCGGTGCGCAGCGTCGAGCCACGATTTGCGTCTCCGGGCTGCGACTTCCGCACCGAGATCGCTCGTGAGCTACCCATGATTCAGGCCGATGTTCCGTCGCTCACCACCGCGTTGTTGAACCTGCTCGAGAACGCCCACAAATATACCGGTGCCGATAAGCGCATCTTGCTCACCGTCACCCAGTCTGGCTCCACCCTTTGCTTTGCGGTCATCGACAATGGCCGGGGCTTCGACCCTCGGCAGCGGTCCCGCATCTTCGAGAAATTCTACCGCGCTGAAGGAACCGGGAATTCGGTCACCGGCGCGGGTCTAGGTCTCCATATCGTGAAGTCCATCGTCGACGCTCATGGAGGTCGGGTGGAGGTGGAGACGACCCCGGGCGAGGGCAGTCGCTTCGCCATCCATGTCCCGGTGGTTTCCGATGACTCCGAGCGTACCTATGAAACCTGAACTCATTTTGGTGATCGAGGATGACGCCGCCATCCTCTTTGGCCTGCGCGACAATCTTCAACGCGCCGGCTACGAGGTGCGCTCGGCGAGTGACGGCCATCAGGGTTTAGAATTGGCGCGAACCGTGCGGCCCGACCTGGTGCTGCTAGATCTCATGCTGCCCGGCTTGTCGGGTCATGAGGTGTGTCGCCGGATCCGTGCCGATGGTCTTGAGATACCCGTGGTCATGCTGACGGCTTTGGGCGAAGAAGCCCAAGTGGTCCGGGGGCTGAATCTCGGGGCTGACGATTACGTTACCAAGCCCTTTGGGATCGGTGAATTGATGGCGCGGATCGCCGCACTGTTGCGCCGTCACCGCCGGGTCACCCCCGATGTGGTGCACATCGGCTCGCTGGAGGTAGACCGTGG
>JAPLUH010000343.1 GCA_026397675.1 Verrucomicrobiota bacterium | reverse complement strand
GAACGGGCTTTCTAGCCTTCGCTCGACGCAAGCGGCACCTGAAGAATAAACCGGGTGCCGCGGCCTGATTCGGATTGGATCTCAATGGAGCCTCCGATTTTCTGGATATTGCTCCGGACCACATCCAACCCCACACCCCGGCCCGAAAGGGCAGTGACCGAATCGGCCGTGGAAAAACCGGGCCTGAAGAGGAGTTCGTGAATGGCTGCTTCAGCGAGCAACGTATCCGGGGCAACCAGTCCGCGCTGAACTGCCCTCTGCAAAACCTTCGTAGTGGCTATCCCTGCGCCATCATCTTGGACTTCGAAGCAAAGGAGTTTTTCGTGGGTCACCGCTTTCAGAACCACCTCACCAGTGATGGGTTTGCCTAGATTACAGCGGGTTGTCGGAGACTCTATTCCATGGTCGACTGCGTTTCGGATGAGGTGCATCAGGCATTCACCGAGCACCTTCTCACAACGTCGATCCAGCAGGGTCTCGCCACCCACGGTCATCAGGCGAACCGGCTTGCCGGCTTTCATCGCAGCATCCCGCACCACGCGATGCATCCGCTGAAACAATTGCTCTGCAGGCACCCAAAGCAACGTGCTCAGGAGTCCGTCGAGTTCCTCCAATTGCACCGACAGTGAACTGAGCAGCGCATCTTTATCGGTAGGACCCGCAGCCAGGGTTTCCCGAATTCTGGAAATTGTCCCGAGTGCCTCGTCCAAGCGGGAGGCTGAAACCGGGATGCGGTCGTGCAGGCGACTGCCCAGGGCGGAATTTAAAAAAGGTGTCGCCGTATCCGCCATGTCAATTGCTGAGTCTGGAACCGCCTCGGAGTCCTGCGTGCCCGCAATGAGTTCAAGCATCGCCTCGTGCAGTGAACGGCCAGCGACGGTGATGGGAAGCCCAATGCCTATCCCGTTCAGCTGGGATTCTACTTGGGCCAGAAACGCGACCAACACATCGACGCAGGCAAGGATGAGATCGATGAGGGATGGATCGACCGAGCGCCGCCCTGTTCGGAGAACTTCCAACACCGACTCGAGGTCATGAGTCAGGCAGTGGATAGGGTCGAGCTTCAGGAAACCTGCTCCGCCCTTGAACGTATGGAAGGCCCGGAACAACACCTCGACCGGGGCTATGTTTTTGGGGTCCTGCTCCAGTGTCAGCACCGCGGCCTCAACCTCTTCGAGCAGCCCTCGGGATTCGCGGCAGAATTCGGCGAGAAGGTCTGCATCATCGATGAGATTCAGCAGGATCGGAACATCCAGCCAATGCAATGAGTCAACGGCCTCTGCCTGTGTGAACTCGGCGGGCAAGGTAAGAGAATCGCTCAAAACGGCATCAAAGGCTTTAGGGGCGGACATACTCGACGGCGATCTATCGGCAGAACCCCGCGTGGACTGAACCACAAAGCATCGCCCACACACCGACCCCAAGAATTTCGCCCACCGAATACCGGAACCTAGGCCCGGCCATCAGCCCGGCGAATCAGGTAAACACCTGCCCCCTGGAACAAGAGGTTTGGAATCCACAACAAGTACTGCGGATACCAGTGGGGCTTCGTGTCCAGAGACTGCGCGGCAATAATAAACGAGTAATACAGGAGCAGGAGCAACAGGGCCATCGCGACACCGATGTTGGTCTCGCGGCGGTGAGCCCGGATTCCTAGGGGAATCCCGACGAGCGTAAAACCCAGGCAGGCGAACGAAAACGCCGCCTGACGGTGAATTTGCACCTCGATGGGCGTCACATCCTTCACGCCTTCAGCCCGACGCTTGGTTCGCTCGTCGAGCAACTGCCGCATCGACATCTCGCTGAGCTTGGGTGGATCCAACTTGGCCGAGCGAAAATTGGCGATCGGCTCAATTCGTTCTTCGGCGGAGATGCCCTGCCATCCACCGGACATTTGAACCAATCCTTGGAAGTTGCGCAGCGACAACGCCGTAGGAAATCGATTGCTGTCCCGGCGCAATTCGGCCTCGGGAGCAAAGAGGTCCAGATAGCAGACGCCGTTGGTGAACGCGAAGATGCGAACATCGCGCAACAAGTCCCCGTCCACCTTGCGGGCATACAACGTCACCGAGCCCAATTCCAGATAGCGTCCCTCACCCAGCGAAAGGGTCGCCTGACTCCGGAGGACTGAATCGCGCAATTCCTTAAAGGCCACCCGGGAGCGCGGACCGACGTCTCCGATGAACCAAAAACACACACCACACAACACCAGCGAGAGAGCCACCACAGGCACGATGGCCGAGGCCAGGCTAATGCCTCCAGCTCGGATGGCCGTTAATTCTTGGTCGGCACTCAACCGGCCAAACGTCAGAAGCGACGCCGTTAGCATTCCAATCGGCAGTGCGAAGGACAGAACGAAGGGAATTAGCAGTCCCAACGCCTGAAATAATAGGCCAGCGGTCGTTTGCGGACTGGCCAGAAGATCGAGAACGTCTTTGAGGACATTGCCCAGCAGCAGGACAAATGCGAACACACTGACGGTGACCACCAACGTGGCCATCACCTGTCTGAGCAGATAGAGGTGCAATGTCTTCATCGACTCCCGAACCCAGCGCCGCATCGAGCGCCGCCGTTGAGTGCGGACCCTGACCTGATCTACCCCTCGGGTGCAATGTGGACCTGGGCTTCGGTGGCCCCTCCTTCGGCAATTCTTTCGTTGCACCCTCAAGGCCCAGACTGGTCGAACCCCATCGCCGAAGGCAGGGTTTCCGAATGCCTGCAGTCCTGGCCGTCTTTGCCCACCCCGACGACATCGAATTCCGAGCCGCTGGAACCCTGCTGCTGCTGCGTGATCGGGGGTGGGATGTCCACTACTGCAACCTCTCTAACGGAGACCTCGGAAGTGCGACCCTCTCCCGAACGGTCACCGCCAAAACCCGTGCCCTCGAGGCCCAGGCGTCCTGCCGGAGCATGGGATTCCAGTGGCACCCGCCCATTGCGTCGGATCTCTGCATCTTCTACACCGAAGCCAACATCCGGCGCGTGGCGGCCTTGGTGCGGTCGGTCCAACCCACCGTCGTCCTGACCCACCCGCCACTGGATTACATGGAGGACCACACCGAAACCTGCCGCATCGCGGTCACGGCGGCGTTCTCACGCGGCATGCCGAATTACCGAAGTATCCCTGCCCGAAAGCCCACGCTCCAGCCACTGACCCTGTATCATTCGTTACCGCACGGTCTCCAGGGACCCCTACGGCAACCGGTCCAACCGGAATTGTTTGTGAACACCGCGTCGGTGCATTCCCGCAAGCGGACCGCGCTGGCCGCACACACCAGCCAGAAAGAATGGCTCGACGTATCACAAGGCATGGAAAGCTACCTCATTGCGCTCGATGAAGGAGATGCTCAGGTGGGTCAATGGTCAGGCCATTTTGCTCAGGCTGAGGGTTGGACCCGGCATCTCCATCTGGGTTTTGGAGCTGAGTCGGACAATCCGCTGCAGGAGGTTCTGGGAACTTCACTCTGCCGCCCTGCCCCGCGCCCGAAAGCGACTCAACGCCGTCGAGCTTTAGGTTGAGGCCCAGACACCGTCGGGAGCGACACTGCGTTTACAACGAGAGTTTCCGGCGGCTCTCCATCAAGGCCTCCGGATTTCCTGCAAGCTCCCGCAACCGCAATAGACGCTCTCCGGCCGCACGCAAGGTCTCCTCTTTCTTGGCGAAGTGGAACCGGATGAACCGATGCTCGGGCTCGCGGAAGAAACTCGACCCCGGGACTCCGGCTACTCCGATTTCACGGATCATCCACTCGGCCGCAGCAGAGTCGGTGGCAAAGCCCAGTCCTTCGATGTTCACCAACACGTAATACGCCCCTTGAGGCTCAGTGAACTCCAAACCTGTTTGCCGCAGGTAACCCAAGAACACATCCCGCTTGGCCGTGTAGGAGGCCAGTAGGTCGTCGTAATAACTCTCCGGCAATTCTAGGCCAGCGACGGCCGCCTCCTGCAAGGGTGCCGCTGCGCCCACGGTGAGGAAGTCATGCACCTTGCGCGCCTGTGCGATCACCTCAGGCGCAGCATGCACGTATCCCAGTCGCCACCCCGTGATGGAGTACGTCTTGGAGAGCGAGTTGCACGTGATGGTGCGCGCCATCGCTCCCGGCAAGGCCGCCGCGTAGACATGTTCATGAGGCGAATAGACGATGTGCTCGTACGGCTCGTCCATGATGACGAACGCGTCGTGCTGTTCCGCCAGCGCCAGAATTTCCGTCAACTCGGCCCGGGTAAACACCTTGCCCGTGGGGTTCGACGGATTGCACACGATAATGGCCTTGGGCTTCTGGGCAAAAGCCCGGGCCAGTTCCGCCGGATCGTACCGAAAGTCGGGTGCCCGCAGCGGCACATAAATCGGCTCGGCACCGGAGAGGATCGCGTCGGCCGCGTAGTTCTCGTAGAAGGGCGAAAATATAATGACCCGATCGCCCGGATTACAGGCCGTCATCATGGCCACCATCATGGCTTCGGTGCTGCCGCAGGTGACGACGAGATGACGTTCGGGATCTACCTCCAAACCGGTTCGGCGAGAAATTTTCCGGGCCAATGCCTCACGGAAACGCGGGGCTCCCCACGTGACGGCATACTGATGGAAGGGACCTCGAGTCGCCTGTTCCAGGGCGGCCAATAGCGGCTCCGGTGGATCAAAATCTGGAAATCCTTGGGCCAGATTAATAGCTCCGTGACGGGTGGCCAGGCGACTCATTCCCCGGATCACGGACTCGGTAAACACCTGAAGGCGGGAGGCGGTGGCAGGCATGCGGTGCGATAAGAGTGGCCAAAGCCCCCTCCACCCGGCGAGGGGATTTAAACGTCGGCGCGATTGGACACCACGACCTGAACGATTTTGACCGTCACTTCGTTGCGCCCAAGCGACCTTCTTGCCGGGCTTTGCGGCCGTAAACCCATTCGAAGAGCGGCGACGTCATCAAGGTGGTCACGATGGCCATGAGCACCATGACCGAAAACAAGCCGGATTCGATGAACCCATTCTGAAGCCCGATGTTGAGGATGATCAACTCCATCAGGCCGCGGGAGTTCATCAACGTTCCTACCGCCAATGCCGTGGGTTGATCTTCACCATTGAGCCGGGCCGCAGCCCAACAGGCGACGCCTTTGCCCAAAACTGAGGCGGCCAAAACCACGAGGGCCACTCCTAACATTTCCCAGGAGTTGACGGTATCGAGTCGGGTGCGCAGGCCAGAGAATGTGAAGAACATCGGCAACAAAAACACCACGGCGAACGGCTCCACCTGCCGTTGCAATTCCCGAGTGAGGGTTCCTCGCGGCAAAGCGGCCCCGAGCAGGAATCCCCCAAACACCGCGTGGATTCCAATGGCGTCCATGGCCCAGGCGGCGAGCGCAAACAACATCAACAAAATCGCCAAATGGGTCGGTGTGAGGGCGCCCAATTTTTCCACCGATCGGCCTAAAGGAGCGAGTAATCGGCGACCTAAGAACAACATGAACAACGCGTAGGTAATCCCTCCACCGATGGCCCAATAGGCCAGATGAGCCCCCTTGCCGAAGCTCGCTAACACCACAGCCAAAACACACCACGCCGCCGCGTCATCAATGGCCCCAGCCGCCAACGCAAGCGTGCCCAACGGGGTGCCACTCAGCCCTCGCTCATAAATAATTCGGGCCAGCATCGGAAACGCGGTGATGGCCATGGCCGCACCCAAAAACAAGGTAGCCTCCCACTGGGTGGCCTTGGGTGAAAAGAGGCCCGGCATCTGCATGAGCCAGGGTGTCAGGGCCGCACCCAAGAGAAATGGCACTGCCATTCCGGCGATCGAAACGGAGGCAGCACTGCGCAGTCGCCCTTGAAATAAATCCACCCGAAACTCCG
This sequence comes from Verrucomicrobiota bacterium, assembly GCA_026397675.1. Taxonomy (GTDB): domain Bacteria; phylum Verrucomicrobiota; class Verrucomicrobiia; order Limisphaerales; family UBA9464; genus SXXZ01. The sequence goes on along the minus strand of JAPLUH010000343.1, from coordinate 13,535 downwards.
CTCCCACCAAGAACATGTAGAGGCCCACACCCATCTGTGCCCCCACGTAGAGGACTCGGAGCGACTCCGGGGGAAAGAGTTGTGCCTGAATGCCCGGCGCCAACCACCCCAAGAGCGACGGACCTAGAAAAACACCAGCCACCATTTCACACACCACCTGCGGCTGCCCGAACCGCCGCCCGATCCAACCGGCGACGCGGCACAGAAACAGAATGATCGCCATCTGCAGGAAGAACGCGGCGGCTAGTTTCTCGAGTGGCATATCGTACGCGTACGTACTACTTGCGATTACCCCTCCCGTCAACAGGCCAACCCGCCCCTCTCCATCGACGATGGGAAATTACATCTGAGCTCTTTGAGTCATTGAACCACCGCTTGCCCTGTGATGTCATTGGTTCATCTTCACCTCTCCCGTCTCGGCACCCTGCTCTTCCTGGGGCATGCCCTCGTTGTTTCGGCCGCCACCAACGCCGTGACTGAAGCCACCCAAAAGAGCCGTCTGCCCTGCGATCCTCAAATCGCCAAAACCGTCGTTGCTCGCAAAACCCAAGTTGCACCGACCATTGATGGGAAACTTGAAGAATCGGTTTGGTCCCACGCGACGGTTTCCCAGCGGTTCGTGGATCTCATTTCGGGTGACGGTTCGTATTTGGACACGCGGGTCCGCCTTCTCTGGGATGACACGAATCTCTATGCGGCTTACACCATCGAGGAACCCAAAGTTCGCGCCCAACTGACTCAGCACAACGACGCGATCTACACCGAGAACGATGTGGAACTCTTCATCGCCGGCGACAACGCCTACTACGAATTCGAGATCAACGCCCGCAACACGATCTACGAAGTCTTCTTCATTTGGGAATCGGCCTACCAGAGCTCCGGATTCGCCACCCAACCGGAGTTTGCCCGCAAGAATCTCCAACCGTTCAACGGTGTGGGCTACACCACCCATCCCCGGGGACCCCGCCTCGGGCATTTCAATTGGCGCTTTCCAGGAATGCGCACGGCCGTGCATGTGAATGGCACCTTGAATGACGACAGCGACACCGATCGCGGGTGGTCCGTCGAGATCGCCCTGCCCTGGTCCGGAATTCGGGTTCTGTTTCCCGAAGGCAAGCGCACCATCCCTCCGAAAAACGGCGACCTCTGGGCCATGGATTTCTCCCGTTTCAACACGGCCAAGGCTCCCTCGCCGGCCAAGGATTCCGGCGGATGGGCCCTCAACCATCACGGTATCTGGGATTCACACGTTCCTGAATGCTTTGCCCGAGTGCTTTTTGAAGGCAGCCAAGACAAGAAATAACCCCGCCACAACGCCGTCTTGGCTGGCCTCGCGCGACACCGGATCTTTAGCGAGCAATGTCCCGCTTCATCCAGCCTGCATGGGAATCGAGATAGAGTTGATTGCGTCCGCCTCGATGAGCCGACCATCCCAAGGCCGGAGGCTCACTCCCAGGAACACTCCAAGCATCCTTGAACCCGGGCCACCAGGACCGCTCGAAGAATGGGCTCATCAACCATTCCTCGTCAGAAACACTGGAGCCCCGCAGCTGCGCGATGCTTTCTGGAGTGCGGCCGCGTGCGTAGCGAGCCGCATTGACGTCCAATTCGGCTAATTTGTCTGAAATGTAATTGGCACTCCCTCGGGAGGCATCATTGGTGCCTGAACGCCGCCACGAACTCACGAAATGCCGCCGCCAATCATTGGTAGCCGCCCGCGGGACGGGTGGACTCCACCAAAGGGTCGCATTGGGCTGATACGGTTCCAAGACCGGCATGAACGAGCCCATGGATACGTAGCGTTTGCCCTTCGAATCCACCGGTGGAGTCAATTGCAACTCCTCATCCGGGACGAAGGGCAACCGATCTTGATAATCGCCACCATACATCGCAGTGGCCAAACCCAACTGGTGAAGGTTGGACAAGCAGGCGGTCTGGGCGGCGCGTGCCTTGGCTTTAGACAACGCCGGCAGAAGCATGCCTGCCAAGATGGCAATGATGGCGATCACCACCAGCAGTTCAATGAGCGTGAAACCTTTGACTCGCATCGAGGAGGCCTGACTAACCGAGCCGCCCGCTTCAAGGCAATCACCGACCGTGTTACGTTCATCTGACACGCCGTCTCTGTGGCGACGCAACTCCTCCCCCAGAAGGGATCGAGCCAAGGCTTGCGGCGAAAGGTTCGCCTCGTACCTTTCGGAGCCGAACAACTGGAAATAGTCGGCTGCGTTTTGTCTCCACCGAAGGCGAAACCCGAGACAAGATCCCCTCCGAATTTGAACATGTCCTCTGAAACCGTCCGTCCCTCTCGTCGCTGGCCATTCATTGCCGGCGGTGCCGCCGCCTCATTGGTGGTCCTGTATTTCTTCCTCACCAGTTCGATGTTCTTAAAGAGCTTCGTGCTGCCCAAAGTCTCCGACGCGATCGGCGCCACCATCGCTGTCGACGATGTATCCCTTCAGCCCTTCTCGGGTTTAGAACTAACCAAACTCCGAGTCACCCCCAACGGAGCCACTTCGCTGGCCACCATTGATCGCGTTCGCGTGCACTACAGCCTGACGGCCATCTTGGGCGGCACCATCGATGTGTCCGAGGTGCTTCTCGAAAACCCAGTCATTACATTGGAACAGGCAGCCGATGGCTCCATGAATCTCCCGAAGCCCTCGGGACAACCCACGGCTGCCGCGGCCCCTTCCACGACCCCTTCCAAACCGATCCTGCTGAAGGTACGTAATGTCGCCATCAAAGACGGATCGTTTCGGATGACTACGATCGTACCGCAAGGAGGGAAGCAAACAATTGAAGTCACGGGTATCAACGTTTCCGCCGATCAATTGGCCAATGGTTCCACCACCCAACTCGGCTTGGGCGCATCGCTGGCTGTTTTGTTGCCAGACGGAGCCTCGCTGAAGGGAAAAATCGGCGGCAAATACGACATCGCTCTCACTCCCGAGTTGTTGCCTCAGACGGTGGCGGGTTCTCTCCGTGCCGACATCCTCTCCGCCACCGGTTCGCTCAAAGAGGCCAGCGGATTTTCTGCGGGCCTGACCATCGACGGGACCGCAACAGAGCTGCGCCAACTCAAATTGGCGTTTGAGCAAGGCGGGCAATCCTTCGGTTCCGTGTCGCTGAGTGGTCCGTTTGATCTGGCCAAACAAGAAGCCCAGATTCGCTACCAAATCGCCGGCATCGATCGCCGCGTCCTCAAGGTGGCCGCGCCTATGCTACCTTACGATCTCGGACGCACGGCCATCAGCGCCGACGGCCGTGTCGACTTGCTCCAGCACGGCAAGGTGGTGGCGTCCCAGGGCCGCATCACCATCGCTGACCTCAGCCTGATGACACCCGCTGGCGACAAGACGCCAGAGCTCCAAATCGTCACCGAGTACCGCACCACCGTGAATCAGGCCGAACAGTCGGCCAAACTGGAAACGCTGGGGTTGACGGTCACCCAATCGGGGCGCGCCCTCATCAACGGCGGACTCGATCAACCGATGTCCCTGTCGTGGGCCAAGGCTGGTCAAGGAGTCCCGGATTCCACCTTCAAGCTATCGATCAACCGGTTGGAAACCACCGACTGGAAGGCGCTGGCTGGCACCAACCTCCCCTCGGCCACCGTGTCCGCGCAACTCACGGTTCGAGCCACTCGCGATGGCAAGGATCTCCAAGCCACACTGCAAACCGCACTCGATAATGTCGTTTTGGTCGTTGGCGCTAAAACCATCCGCGGGCTGCAACTGAAGCTGGCCACCGATGCCACGCTGGCTGAATTCAAGGACCTCAACGTCAAGGCACTGGATTTGAACCTCCAGCACTCGGGCCGCGATCTCGTGACCCTCAAAGCATCGGCCGGCCACAATACGGATCAGAAGAATTCCCGCGCCGAGTTCAACGGCGAATTCCAAATCCCCGCGCTGCTGGAAACATTCCCTATCGATACCGCTTCATTCTCTGCAGGCACCCTGCGAATCAACGGCAAGCTCGATGCGAAGCCCGGCGTCACCAACCTGGCCACTGATATCGTTCTGGCCGGATTGACGGGCCACTTCGGCGAATTGCAGCTTCAAGACTATCAGTCGGCCATCAGCCTGTTGGCCGACCTTTCTGGCAACACCCTCAACCTCCAAAAACTCCAACTCACCGCACAGAGCGGCCCGGGCCTGGGAGGGATGCTTGAAGCCAGCGGCCGATACGACCTCGCTCAGAAGATCGGAGACTTCACCTTCAAGACCATCGACTTCAATGAACGCGCGATCGGTCCCTTTGTCGCGGCCGCACTGGCGCCGAAGAATCTCGTCTCGGTCTCGCTCGATGTGAACGGCAAGGTCAGCCTGCTCAAGGGCGGGGACTTCTCCCTTCAAACCGACTTGGGAGTGAGCCGACTCGTGGTCAACGACCCCACCGGATCGGTTCCCAACACGCCCTTTGCAATTGGGGTCACTCTCGATGTGGCTCAACGAGGCTCGGCGATCGACCTCAAGAACCTCCGCGTGGACTTGGGCAAAACTGCGCTCGCTGCAAACCAACTCGTGCTCAAGGGCTCGGTCGATCTCGCCACCAATGCTGCGCCCAGCTCCCTGTCTATCCAGAGCGACGGCCTAGACCTGACGTCGCTTTACAACCTGCTGGCCGGCCCCGCCAAAACCAATGCGACTCCGGCCCCGGCCGCCGCGGTTTCCAAACCGGCCGCCGCATCGGCGGAACCCGGTGAACCGGCCCCGATCACGCTGCCTCTGCGTCAACTGGCGGTGGACGTGAACATCGCGAAAGTCCTCCTCCGGGAAATTGAGATCACCGATTGGAAAACCCGCCTCAGCCTCAAGGACTCGGTCATCGCCATCGACCCACTCTCCCTGAAGCTCAACGGAGCTCCGATCACAGCCAAGGTTACCGCCAATGTTGGCGTGCCGGGCTATCGCTACGACACCCAACTGCGGATCGACCGACTTTCGCTGGAGCCGTTCATCAACAGCTTCGCTCCGGAACGGAAGGGACAAATCCATGGCACCCTCTTGGTCAACGCCAACATCCGTGGAGCCGGTGTGACTGGAGCTTCCTTATCTTCGAACCTCAATGGCGGCTTCGCCGTCACGGCCACCAATCTAAATCTCAAATTGGGTGACGCCAAGACACCCCTCATCCGGACCATCATTAATGTCGTGACGGCGCTGCCGAAACTCATCCAGAACCCGACCGCACAAGTCGGCGCCTGGCTCGGGCAATTGACCGGAGGCACTCAGGCGAAGACCGGTTCATGGGTGGATGACCTAGAAGCCGAACCCCTCGATGTCATTGATCTCTCTACGGACATTGGCAACGGCGCCGTCTCTCTCAAAACGGCACGCATTCAAAGCGCCGCCCTCCGCATCGACGCCCGCGGAGGCCTGCGCTTCGCCCCGGTACTGACCAACTCGCCGATAAACATCCCAGTCACGATCGCTCTGTCCCGGAAGATTTCTGAAAAGGCCATGCTGGTCGATGCCTCGACGCCGACCAATGCGGCTTACGCTCCGCTGCCGGAGTTCCTCACCGTGAAGGGCACTGTGGGCAACCCGTCTCCCTCTATCGACAAGCTGGCTCTGGCATCCATGGGGGCCAAGACCCTCGGACGTGCCGCGGCCGGATTGGGCGGCAACCTGGGTGGGAAAGTGGCTGGAGCCGCCGGAGTGCTGGGCAGTTTGCTCGGCACCCCTCCTGCGGCTGCCACCAATGCGCCCGTCACGAAGGACAGCCAACCAGCCGCGGCTCCGTCCAATGCGCCGGTAACGAAGAGCAGCCCATTACCCGCAGCTCCGACCAACGTGCCCGCGCCGAAGGTCAACCCTCTCCTGAACACCAACACCATCAATGCGTTGATCCCGACCAATTCTGCGGCCAAGGCCATCGAGGGTCTGCTCCGGGGATTCGGAAAACCCAAGAATTGATTTAGCCACCGGCCTTTTCCCCAATAAGGACTATCGACGGATCAACGAATTTCGCACCGAACATGAAGCCTGTTTTCCAGTACCTCGAGGAACACCAGACCCAGTTCATCGACTCCCTCTGCGACTATGTGCGCTTTCCGAGTGTTAGCGCCCAACCCAAGCACGCGCCGGATCTCCGCGCTGCGGCTCAATGGATTGCTGACCGAGCCCGAAGCCTCACGCTGGAGACCACGGTCCATGAAACCGACGGCAACCCGATCGTCGTAGCCCGCACTCCCAAGTCGGATCCGAAGAAACCGACGTTCCTCGTGTATGGCCACTACGATGTCCAACCGCCCGAGCCGTTCGATTTGTGGAAGACCCCGCCGTTCGAACCCCGCATCGAAGGACGGAGTCTCTTTGCCCGTGGATCAGCCGACAACAAAGGCCAACATTTGGCCCACCTGAATGCCGTCGAGGCCTACGTCCGCAGTGGCACTCCGTTGCCGTGCAACCTGGTCTTTCTCATCGAGGGCGAAGAAGAAGTGGGTTCCACCGAGCTTTATAGCTTTTTACCCAAACACCGAAAGGAACTGGCCTGCGACGCAGTCGTGATTTCGGACAATGGCATTCCCTCGTTGGAATACCCTGCATTGACCTACGGCCTGCGCGGTATCGCCGCACTCGAAGTCCGCATCGACGGGCCATCGCGAGACCTTCATTCCGGCCTCTTCGGAGGCAGCCTAGAGAACCCAGCCTTTGCTCTGTGCCAGTTGCTGGCTCAACTGCGAGACAAGCGCGGTCGAATTACCGTGCCCGGATTCTACGACGAGGTGACTCCGCTCAGCGCCTACGAACGCAAGCAAATGGCTCGGATTCCGCAGGACGACAAGCGGTACGCCAAGTTCCTCGGAGTGCCTGAGTTGACCGGCGAAAAAGGGTTCACGGCCAATGAACGCCGCACCTGCCGCCCCACCTTCGAAATCAATGGCCTGACGAGCGGCTACCAAGGCGAGGGCAGCAAGACCATCGTGCCTGCTTGGGCCAGCGCCAAGATTACCCTCCGACTGGTCCCCGACCAGACGCCCGCTAAGATTTTGGCGGCGGTCAAAAAGCACCTCCAATCGCTGTGCCCGCCGACCGTGCGCCTCACGGTGAAGCACGGTCACGGTGGTGAACCGTACCTTGTTTCACCGAAGGGTCCCCTCGCCCAGGCCGCCTTGCGCGCCATGTCTGCTGGCTTCAATCGCGAGGCGCTGCTCATGCGCGAAGGCGGCAGCATTCCCATCGTGGCCGCCTTCAAGAAGCACTTGCGAGCCGACACCCTGCTCCTCGGCATGTCCCTGCCCGACGACAATCCCCATTCGCCCAACGAGAAGTTTAGCCTCGATGCCTATGCCGCCGGCATGCGAATGGCCGTGCAGCTGTGGCCCGAATTGGCCGCCGCCTGCGCATGAATCCCGGGAACGCCACGGAACAACCCCCGGCCGCGAAACACCGTTTGCCGGTAATTCTAGTCACCGGTTTTCTGGGATCGGGCAAGACCACGCTGCTGCTGCGATGGCTGCGGGAATCCCCGGCCACGGGCTTGCGCATGGGCGTGGTGATGAACGAGTTCGGGGCCGAGAGCGTCGATAGCCAAATCCTCGATCGCCCCGGTTTGCCGGTGGCCCAAGTGAGTGGCGGTTGTGTGTGCTGCGCGCCAGAGAACGAGCTGGACCGAGCCGTGACTCAATTGGCCAAGTCAGGGGACTGCGATTACATCATCGTGGAAACCAGCGGATTGGCAGACCCAGACAATGTCATCGATGTCCTCACGGATACCGACTTGTTGGAGCATGCCCAATTGCACGCCGTGGTCAGCGTGGTGGATGCCCCATGGTATGCCCAACCCGAGGGCGACATCGGAGAGCGGATCTTGGCGCGCAAACAAATCGACTTCGCCAACGTCCTGTGTCTCTCCAAATGCGATCGCCTCGACCCGCACCAATTGGATTCGCTGGAAACCATCATCGCCGAACAAAACCCTCGCGCTCAGCGCATCCGGCTCCCCTTCGGTCTGCCAGACATCGGCGACCTCCTTCGCAGGCCCCCCGCCGAGGTTCGCATCGATGCGGCCAATGGTGCGGTGAACGATGAGGAGCCTCTGGCCACCCCTCATTTGCACACCGGCTACCGCAGCGTGACGTGGCGATTTCCGGTGCCTGTGGAGCGGAAGGCCTTTGAGACCTTTCTCAGCCGGCTCAATCCGCGCGAGGTCGTACGAGCCAAGGGGTTTGTGCGCTTTACCCACGCTCCGGAGAAACTCTTTCTGTTCCAACAAGTTTGGGGCCATCACTTCATTGAAGAGTTTCCGGCACTCCCGCACCCCGCAGCCATCGCCGTGCTTATTGGACCCAATCTAGACCCAGTCCCCCATCAGGCGGCCTTGCGTTCCTTGTGCTTTGGCACTTCACGTCCTTCAGGATTATCTCTCAGCGCCGAGTGACCCAGCCGGACGCCAAAACCATTGTCGGACGACGTCATCGATCTCCGCGTTGAACTCCGTCGGAATGATTGAGTTGGGAGGAAAGCCAGACCCTGCCCTGCGTACCGAGTCATGCCCCATGGTGGCTCCTGATGCCGACAATGGGTTCAGGACATCGAGTAAGACCACGGGGCCCGCGGCTTGCGTGACACCAGTCGATTAGCCTCCGGGTCTTTGCGGAACTGCTCCTTCACCGGATCCCAATGCAGTGGGCGGCGCAATTGGTAGCCGATGTTCGCCAAGTGGCAGACGGAGGCTGTTCGATGGCCCACTTCGGCCGGACAAATGGCCTGACGCCGTTCTCGCACGCAGTCCAACCAGTTCCTCATGTGTTGGTTGGAGGGGTAGACGCGTTGGTCGTTGGCTGACAAGGGAGCGCTCAGGATCTCCGGCCGACTGCTCTCCATGACACCGCGGTCCACATAAAGGGTTCCATCGGTTCCCTCGAAGGTGCATCCGCTCTTCCCGCCGTGGAACAGTTCTACGCCGTTGGCATAGGTGAACTTGAGTCCGGTGAGGGCGTCTCCCGCGGGCGGCGTAATTAACGTGGGGCCGCTGGCATCCATGCCCATGGCCCATTGCGCGATGTCAAAGTGGTGCGCCCCCATGTCAGCCAAGGAGCCGCCGGCAAACTCACGGTAATTGCGGAAGAGCGGGTAGTGCCGGTGCATCCCCTTGGGACACAGGATCTCGTTGTAGCCACGCGACGGGGCCGGGCCCAGCCACAGTTCCCAATTCACATCGGCGGGTGTGGGTTGATCGGGTAAATCGCAAGCCACCGGCGGAGCGCCCACGCCCACGTGAATCGTCTTGAGGCGACCAATTCGGCCATTCCAGATAAACTCCACGGCCTTCCGGAACCGGTCGTTGAACTCGCTGCGCTGCTGGCTGCCGGTCTGGAAAATGATGTGGTGCTTCTTCACCGCATCCACCAACAGGCGTCCCTCGTGGATGTTTTGCGTGAGAGGTTTCTCACAATAAATGTCCTTGCCCGCACGAGCCGCCGCCAAAGCGATGATCACATGCATGTGATCGGGTGTGGCCACAACCACGGCATCGATGTCCTTACGGGCGATCAGATCGCGGAAATCGATATAAGCATCACAACCTTTGAACACCCCGTCTTTTTGGCGCGCTGCGTAGCGCTTCTCTACTTGAGCTTGCGCCGTTTCCCGACGGGTCTTCTCCACATCGCAAACGGCCACCACTTGAACATCCTCAAATCCTAACAATCGATCGAGATGGGGACGTCCCATGGCACCAATGCCAATCATTCCGACGGTGATCCGCTCGGAGGCCGATCGCGATCGGGCTGCCGGCATCGCTAGTGGCATCAAGAGCATTCCGGCTCCGGCCACGGCAGTGCCTTGGAGGAATTGACGTCGGGACTGGGTGAAATGCGTTTTCATGGAGGGATTGGGTGTATTCAAAACACGCAATCCATCCGCGGTCCACTGTGGATCAGTGGCTTCTGCTATCACGCCCCATTTCCAGATCGGTTAGGATCTCGTGAGGTCGTTGACCGTGCCATGCAACACCCGCTCCACCGAGCTACCACCGGGCACGGTGAGGTTCAGCTTCAACTCATAACACTGGGTTGGAGCCAGGTCCGGGATGTCCAAGATCAGCGTTCGACGATCGCCCTCCAGGCGTACCCCTCGAATCGACAGCGCCCGTTCGTTGTGGTGATCCGAACCATAACCCGCCGTCCTTTTGAGTGACCAGACCTTGAGGGCAAACGCCTCGGGCCGGATCGCTTCGGGATCCACGGGATCGCTCAGGCGCACCGCCAAGGTCCCTTTGCTCGGCTCGATGGCCACCGGCAGGTAGGCCGGTGTGTTCGCACGACGAATGCGGTGGAACCCTCCCGGACCCGTTGCATTGCCCGCCCACGCGAACATCCCGCACGTGTACAACGCCCCGTCCGATCCAAATCGGCCGCGCATAATCCCCGTGGCAAAGGCCGGCATGGGTAATTCGCACACCGCTCCCTGTGACGGAGCGTTTCGCTGGGAATGCGGCACGATGAACACGCGGCCGGTGCCATAGCTGAGATTCAAGAGCGAACCGCCCAATGAACCCCAGGCTCCCTTCGGTACCCACACCAATTCCGCCGGACTGCGATCCTTCTGGTTGGTGATCCAAACCATGGGCGGTTCCATGGCCGAGTCGGCCGTGTTGGTCACACTCGTGTAGCCGAACATGTTTCCGTAAAAGCCCCCGACGTGCACCCGGTTGATCCGGTTCTTTGGAGTCCAAAAACCCTCCTGATCCGTCACGAAGAAAGTGCCATCAGGATTGAGACACACTCCATTGGCTGCCCGGAAGCCGGTGGCCAAGATGTCCGTCTGAAGACCATCGGCCCGCACCCGCAACAAGGTGCCATGGTGAGGCACCACTGAGTCCAAGGCATGACGGCCGGACTTGGCATAATACAAGTTGCCCGACTCATCGGTTTGCAAACCCATGGCGAATTCGTGGAAGTGCTCGGTGACCTGGTGGTCGTTGTTGAAATTGCCGATGAAATCCACCTCTCCGTCGCCGTTGAGATCTTGGAGCCGCGCGATTTGATCGCGGCACGTGATGAAAAGATCCTGGCCTCGATATTTGACCCCCAGTGGTTGGAACAGACCGCTCACAATCCGTTTCCACCGCAGGGTCGCCGGGGCCGGATCCGTCAGGCCTTCCACCCGCCAGACATCGCCATTCCAAGTGCCCACCATGGCGGCACGGCCATCGGGCGTGAAATCAAAGCCTCCCGGGCGCATCCAACTTTGCCACGGGTTCTCCACCGGCAGGGGGAAGTCGTCGGCAATAAAAGGGCCATCGGTTTTTCCCGGCTGCGACCGGGTCTCGATTTCTTCATCCCAGCGCTTGGGCCCACCGTAAGTGAAGGGCTCCAAGTCCATCGGCCCATGAACGGTGGGAACCAGTGCCGCCAGCGACGCTGGGTCGGCCCGCGAAATGTAAATTCGGGTCTTGGCCGAAGGCGGCAATTCAGCGACCCAAAAGCCGGACTGTTTTCTGAGAGTCCCATCTCCCGACAGCGCCACCGAGACGGTCTCTGGGGCTACCCTCAGTTGGATGGGCTTGCCCAACTTCCCGAGATTCAGGGTGCGGGTAAAAACCGGTGTGGTGCCGTAATCGAGCCAACCCGGCGACTCGAGCACCCGCGTGCCGCCGACGGTGGCCGCGATCACCACCGTTTTGCCGTAAAGATAGAGCCCGTCATACCGTGCCCACTCCCGAGGCAAGGGTCCGTAGCGACGCCCGTCCTTCCCGAGCAGACGGTGGTCAGACCAATCACCCTCAGGAGAAGCGACTCCCGGGGCGACCGGATTCACGAAATGCCGTTGGCCAATCAAGCCGGTGTGAGTTCCGTGGCTGCCATCGAAGGCGATGCCCTTCCAATCCACGAACTCGCCGGTCGTCGCCGCGGCCACCCGCAGTGTGTCCTCATCGTAGACCATCCAAGCACGTCCCTTGCTGACGCCGCCGGGCCCTTCGTCGAGACGAAATGGCGATGCCCTTCTGGGCGATATTTCCCGGTTCGACTTGGAAGGTCCAAAAGAGCGCCGGGCCGAAATCCATCCGCAGATACGGCGCAGGCGTCCGATCTTCCACTTCGACCGGAGCCCGCGTGAGCCCCTTAGGCAGTGCGTTCAACAGAGCGGGCGTCACGGCGACAAACTGACTGGGATTGTGCGGCCTCAGGAACGTCTCCCGGATGTACTGGATCACACTGTACTTCTGGGCGGTGGTGTACTGGTTCTGTGGCACCATCTGCCCATAACCATGGGTCAAGGTGTGGAACAGCGAGTCTGGGTCGGAACCATTCTTGAACACGCCCTCCGCAAAGCGCAGCGCGGTCGGAAGCGATCCCGGTGTTTCTCGGGTTCCGTGACAGGCCACGCACAGCGCGTCGTAGATGGTCTTTCCTTCGCCCAAGGTGCGATCATTCCAACCCGCCACCAACGCAGCATGGTCCGCTGTTTCCAATGGCTGCACCCAAGCGTGACGCACAGCCACTCCGTTGGCGGGTTCGATGACAGGACGATCGGAGGCATCGCCCGGTTGGTGAACAAAATCGGCAGTCCCAACAGTCGGTCCGGCCGGATCCAGCAACGCACCGATTTCGGATTCCGAGAATCCCCGCCGCCACAGTCTCACGCTTTCCACCCGACCGCGGCTCAAGTTCCCAGCGAAGTCGGGAGTGGCCCTTCCGACCTTGAGAATTTGCCCAGCGGGATCTGGCTTCGAGAAATCCGCCCGGTCCGCAATCTTGCGGCCATCGAGCCAAATCCGTGTTCTCCCAGAGATCACGCTGAGAATAGCCACATGGGATTTCCCGTCATCCACCCGAGGGCCACCGCTCAAGGCTCCCAACCAACCGATGTCATAAACCAAATGACCATCTCGGATAAACAGCGCCTTGGAACCGGGCTCCCAGTTTCCATGGGGAGAACACACGGCCAAGAGAGTGCCTGGCCCCTGGGCCTGAAACTGCACCCGAGCACTCACATCCTTCCCGAAGGCAATGCCCGCCGATGGGAAATCAACGCCGCCGCCGGTGCTGAGTGCCGCAATTTCTTCGGGACCTCGGACGAGCGCGCCATCGCTCCAGACACGGAGAATCGGCGGCCCCTCTGCGGGATACTCCACCGCGATGTCCTGAGCCACCGATCCACTGAGTGGAAGACTCCAATCCTTGCCCCATCGGACCACCCCACCGGCTTTGTCGGTGAACTCAACATGCAGCCGGTAGCTGCGAGGCCACTCCGGAGTGTCCAGAGATAGGGCATGCCGCGGCGGAGCGGAGGCCAGAGCTTGGATCAACGAAAGCCCGGCCAATGCGGCCAATGCCGGCATCCAAATTCGTAGCGCAACTCCGTCCAGAAAACGTCTCTTCGCAGTCATGGTCTTGTGGGGAACTTCTGGACGAGAGTTCCTGTAATCGAAGAGCCGGTAAAGCGGTGCCTGATCAAAACCGCCTGAGAGCCACTCACTTCGCCTGGGTCGCTGGCTTGGACAGTGAACCTGGCGAATCTAGAATCGGTCGATCACCCATGAGTTTGGCCAACGTGGGCTCGATGGCCTGAACCCAG
>JAPLUH010000405.1 GCA_026397675.1 Verrucomicrobiota bacterium | reverse complement strand
GTGGTTGGACAAGTGCCCATGCCGGCTGGCGATCCGCTGCTTGGTGCTCCACGGGCGTCGGGTATCGTCTTGCAACAGCTTCACGTCGTAGTTCGCCTCGAGGACCAGGAGGTTCGACGGTTTGACCCGCTCGAGGATGAGCTTGGTGGCATGCCCCAGATCGGTGAGGAAGCCGATGTTCCCGGCCGGGGTGGCCAAGAGGAACCCCACCGGATCAGCCGCATCGTGGGGCACACTGAACGTGCGCACCTCGACATCGCCTAGAGTGAACGTGGCCCCGGTCTCGAAGGTGGCCGTATCGAGTCGTGCCGAGGAGAACTCCCGTCGAATGGCCTCGTGGGTGAAGCGGTTGGCGTAGATCCGCGTGCCGGTCTTTTCTGCCAAGGTACCGAGCCCCTTGATGTGGTCGCCGTGCTCGTGGGTGATGAGGATGGCGGTGAGCCCCTCGGGAACCCGGCCAATTGAGGCCAAGCGCTCCCGGATTTGCTTGGCGCTGAAGCCCGCATCGATGAGCAGTCGGGTTTCTCCGACCTCCAGATAAGCGCAATTGCCCGCAGACCCGCTGCCCAGAATCGTGAAGTGAACCGCCACGCAGCGATCGAACCGTCAAATTGACCGGCGCGACAGCAGAAATCGCCCAACCTCGGAGATGCCCTGGTGGGGCTGAGTTTGTCGAAGGACCCTGGGGTGTGGCTCGAAGAGCTTCCTAGGTAGGCACCGATCTCCGAGCGGTCCGCTCGCAACTCGCGACGCCAATTCGGCTCAGGTAGCAGAAGTTGGGTCAAAACCGCTCCGGGATACCCTCTTCCATCATGCGCACGCGGTGCTCGAGGCGGTGTTCGCGGCTGAGCGATTCCATCCAGCGGGCCGGTTCGTCGAGCGCCTCGAAGGACAGCTTGAAGGTGCCGTGGTGCATGGGCACCAGCCACTTCGCCTGGAGATCGTGGAAGGCCTGGACCGCCTGATCGGGCCCCATGTGGACTTTGCGGAAGGATTCCGGGTGGTAGGCTCCAATGGGCAGCAAGGCCAACTCGGGCTTGAGGCGCTGTCCGATTTCATGGAACCCGGGAAAATAGGCGGAATCTCCCGCGTGATAAACCGTGCGCCCGCGGTACTCCAAGACGAACCCGCCCCAGCCTCGGTGCTTGTCGGCCAAGGTTCGGGCACCCCAGTGCTCGGCCGGAACGAGGGTCACTTTCCAGTCGTCGTGGCCGAAACTCTCCCACCACTTCAATTCGACGATGCGGCCGAAACCCAAACTCTGGGCCAAGGGCGCGCAACCCCAGGGCATGACGGCAATCTTGGGTGAGGGGATCTTGCGTAAGGTCGGTTTGTGGAAGTGATCGAAGTGCGCATGGGTGAGCAGCACGAGGTCGATGGGCGGCAAATCTTTTACGCGGAGCCCGGGTCGCTTGAGGCGCTTCAGCAGGAAGAGCCAGTTGGCGAAATTGGGGTCGATGATGGCGTTGAGCCCCTCGAACTGCACCAGGAACGACGCGTGCCCGATCCAAGTCAGAGCGAGTTGATCGTCCTTCAGATGCGGAAAATTGGGGATCTTGACTGAGCCAGTGGGCGAGGTCTTCAGCGCATGCCAGACCATTTCGCGGAAAAAGGTCCGCGGATTAAAATGGTCTCCCGGAGTCAGATCTCGGAACGAGCGCGGAACCGTGCGCCGCCCATGCCCCACGGGTTTGGGCAACGGGGGGTGGGCTGGCAGGGGCTGATGGTTCAGAAGGGGATCCATCGATTCTCTCTCAATGTGGCTTCCGGGTTTCCGGGGCGCAAGCGGTGCTGGTTGTCATGCGGGCCAGCCTGTCCCTAGTCTTTGGAATGCGCCCGTTCCGGACTGTCGAACTCTCACCTTCTTTGGCCGAATTTGGCGGCCTGCGATTTGCCACCGTGCACAGCACGCTACTGGGCGGTCGGGCGGATGTGACGCTGTGGGCCCCATCGACGCCGAAGCCGGCAGCCTTGCCGTTGGTAATCTTGTTGCACGGGGTCTATGGAAGCCATTGGGCCTGGGCTCTGAAGGGTCGGGTGCATCACACGGCGCGGCGTCTGATTGAAGCGGGCGAGATCCCGCCCATGGCTTTAGTCATGCCTTCGGATGGATTGCGGGGCGATGGCACGGCCTACGTGCCCCTGGCCTCCGGAAACTACGAGCGTTGGATCGTGGATGAAGTGCCGCTGGTGGCGTACGAGGCGGTGCCTGAAGTGACTGAGGCCTCGCCGCGATTCATTTCCGGTTTGTCGATGGGCGGCTTCGGGGCGCTCCGGTTGGGGGCACGCCATCCCAAGGTTTTCCGAGGCATTTCTGCCCACTCAGCAGCGACCTCGCTGAAGACCTTGTCCCCGTTCCTCGCGGAGCCCTTGCCGGTAGGGGAATCCACGGTGGAAGACCCGACCGCTCTAGAAGCGCTGGTCCGCAACCGTGCATCGCTGCCGCCGGTCCGATTCGACTGCGGGGTGGATGATTTCCTAGTTGGCCACAACCGGGACTTGCACGCGGCTTTGGATCAAGCCCAAGTCACCCATGAGTACGAGGAGTTCCCGGGTGGCCACAGCTGGGAGTACTGGGAGCAGAATGTGGAACGCAGTCTGCGTTTCTTTGCGCGGATCCTCGCCAGAGCGAGCGACGCGAAGGCGGTTTGATCGGTGATCGGTGGTGAGTGCTCAGGGAGGAGAACGACTCGGCGATCGATTCACCCAGTGGGGCTCAACCCACTCGGAAAGAGATCTTCTGGACGACGGTTTTGCCGAGGGCCGTCTGAAGCCGCTCGAGAATTTCGTGCCGTCGATAACGGACGATTTCATTGAGCCAGACGCTGCTGTCCACGTTCACAAACAAGGTGCCTTTGGCGAAGCCTGCCGGCTGCGCATGGGCCACCAGTGTGGGGTCTATGATCTGGGACCAGATGGTTTGTATCTTGGATTCATCGAGCCGTTGCTCCAGTCGGAGGTAGCCCAAGACCCCGGGGAGGATGGTTTCGATGGATTTGGCCGGTGAACTCCAGGCCGTCTCGGCACTGGTGAAACCGCGCCCGCGCCACTGATCAATGGTTCTGGACCGGGCCGCTGAGGCCGCTCGACGCCGACGAGCCCGTTCCGCCGGGTCGGCGGGGGGCAACGGAATCTTTACCGTAGGAGCCTTCGGGCGCATGACGTCGATCAACGCTGCGGCCGCTCTCGATGACGGTCAAGTCTCTGGCCATCCCCAAGTTGAATGGGCATGGTTTGGCCAGTGATGGAACTGTTCGCCAGCGGGGAATACACCCTGTTCCAGTGGTTCAACCGCGGGATTGTCAATCCCGTGTTCGATGTGCTGATGCCAATCTTGAGCGGCAACCCGCTGTTCAAACCCGGTTTGGCTTTCCTCGCCTTGGCCCTGTTTTGGAAGGGGGGGCGTCGCGGGATTTGTTGTGCCTTGATGCTCGCCGCCACGTTGGCCGTGGGCGAGACGGGGACGGGCATTCTCAAGAGGACGGTGGGTCGGCCACGACCCTACGAGACGCATCCGGAGACGCGCATGCTTGCGGGAAAGGGTTTGAACGGATCTATGCCCAGCGGTCATTCCGCCATTTGGGCCGGGGCGGCCCTAGTGGCTGCGGCCTATTACCCGCGCTCACGGAAGGTGATGTTCCCGCTGGCTGCGAGCGTCGGAATTTCTCGGATGTATGTCGGTGTTCACTACCCGAGCGACGTTTTGGCGGGTTGGGCCTGGGGCGCCGTGTATGGGTGGTGTTTGCCAAGGTTCTTCGAGGCGGCGTGGCGAACCGTGGGGTCCCGATGGTTTCCTCTTTGGCACAGCCGCGTTCC
>JAPLUH010000049.1 GCA_026397675.1 Verrucomicrobiota bacterium | reverse complement strand
ACCGAGTATTATTCCAAGCAGACGGCCACCGCGGTGCCCTTCAACATTCTGGCCGGACTCTTGGGAACGGCGATGTCGGTGGGTGCAGTCTTTGCGGCCATGAACACCATGTACGCCAACGTCGCCTCGCGGACCCGTGAGATCGGCACATTGCGGGTGCTGGGCTATTCGCAGACGGCCATCGTGATGTCCTTTCTCATCGAGGGCGTGCTGCTCTCGGGGTTGGGTGGTTTGCTGGGCTGTGCGTTTTCCTTGGGCATTTATGCGTATGTGGTGGCTCGGGGTGTGACCTTCGGGACCATGGATTTCCAGTCCTTCGCTGAAACGGTGTACCAGTTCCGAGTGACCCCTGACTTGATGTTGTTGGGCTTGCTCTTCTCGCTGGTCATCGGACTTTTTGGAAGTTTCCTGCCGGCCTTGCGCGCTTCGCGGTTGCCGGTGATTTCCGCCCTCAAATCCTTATGAAAGATGATCGTCTCGAACGGCTCCGGATCGCCTCCCACCAGAAGCGGCGCTCAGGGCTTCCGACCGTGCTCATCATTGGCGGGGTATTGGTGATCACCGGTGTGATTGCCTGGTGGGCTGTTCCCCGGGCCAGCGACGACGTGCGCGCCGGCGTGAAGTCGGGTTCGAAGGCCACTCGCACGGAAGCTGGAACCCCGCTCGAGAAGGCGGGTGCCGACCGCTTGGCGACGGGAACGAACGGTTCGGTGGGGCAGGGCGCCCGCGTGGAGCGCTCGGCGGGTTCTGTCGCGGGCTCAGTGCTGACGGTTTCGGGATATATTATCGCCCGCGAGCGTATTGAGATTAGCCCGCGTTTCATGGGAGTTGTGCAATGGATCGGGGTCAAGAAGGGCGATGCGGTCACCAATGGGCAGGTGGTGGTTCGCTTGGATGATGCCGAATACCGCGCCCGGCTGGCGGAAAACGACGGAGCGCTGGCGGTGGCCGAGGTGGCCATCGAGCGCGCGCACGTCGATCTCCGGCGGTCCGAACCGTTGGTGTCGGAGCGCATCGAAACCCAGAAAGCCCTCGACGACGCCCGCTTGGCGGTGCGCAGCGCCGAAGCCCAGCGGACCCAAGTGTTGGGTGCCCGCAAGAGCATCGAGACCTTGATCGACTGGTGCATTATCCGCTCGCCGGTCACCGGTGTCGTATTGGAGAAGCTCGTCGACCCCGGTGAATTGGTCACGCCGCAGACCTTCGGAGGCACCCGCGGACCTAGTTCTTCGCTGGTGGCCGTGGCCAATCTCCAAGACCTCCAGATCGAGGTGGATATCGATGAGTCCAAGCTGGCCCGCGTTGCGCTCGGTCAACGCTGCGTCATCTCCCCGGTTTCCTATCCCGACAAGCGTTACCAGGGCCAAGTCGCCGAGATTGCGCCCGAGGCCAACCGGGCCAAAGGCACCGTGCAAGTGAAGGTGCAAATCCTGGAGCCCGACCGTTTCCTCACCCCCGAACTCAGCGCCACCGTCGATTTCCTAGACGCCGCGAAGTGAGAGGGGTAGCACTGAAGTACTCAAGCCAAGCGGTTTAGTATTTCGACGAGCCCAGAGGTTCGTTGGTTGGCACAAAAAACGGGCACCCTGGCGAGGGATGAGCTATCGCTGTTCCCTCTACCCGCCACTCTAAGCCATGCCGATCACCCGAGTTATGAAACACTTCCTTGCGGCTTGGGTCCTTTTTTGGGCGGGGTCGGAGTCGGTGAGCGCGCTGGATGCCGGGCAACAACCGGCCATCAGCCGAGCGAATGTGGCTTACGGAAAGCATTCCCGGCAGGTGCTCGATTTTTGGAAGGCCACGGGGGATGGGCCCCGACCCGTGTTAGTTTACATTCACGGAGGCGGCTGGTTGACGGGCGACAAGGGTCAGAAAATGCCTGAGTTCGAGCCTTTTTTGAAACGGGGTATTTCGTGTGTGGCGCTGAACTACCGACTGGTGCCGCAAGACCCGCTGCCGGCGCCCGTTCACGATGCGGCCCGGGCGATTCAGTTTATTCGATCCAAGGCCATCGAATGGAAGCTAGATCCTCGTCGCATCGCCTTAACCGGACCAAGTGCAGGTGCCTGCACTGCGATGTGGATCTTGTTGCACGATGACCTCGCCGATCCCAAGGCGGCGGACCTGGTACAGCGTCAATCGTCTCGTGTTTGTGCTGCCGCGGTGACGGTGGGTCAGACCTCCATTGATCCCCAAGTGATTGAAGGTTGGTTAGGGCCCATGGTGTTGCAGCATCCCATGATCTATCTCGCGGTCGGGGAAACCACTCTTGCGGCGGCGCAGCAAAATGACGCCAAGCACCGCAAAACCTACGAAGAGTTTTCGCCGGTGAATCATGTCGACGCCCAGGATCCCCCGTTGTTTATGACCTGCAGCGCAGAGATGGATTTCCCTGCGCGAGATGCTGGGCATGGCATTCATCACCCGATTTTCGGGGTCAAGCTGAAGAAGAAATCAGACCAGGTGGGACACGAGTGCCATCTGGTGATACCGGGTTATTCAAAGTCTGAGCGGTATGCCGACGGCCAGGCGTTTCTGTTGGCAAAGTTGCTAGAAAAATAGCAGGGAGTGAGGAATCAGGGGCAGGCAACGATTTCTGACAGTTTGGCAACCCAGCAAGTTGGCAATGGCAGTCAGTCTCAACAGAAGCATCTGTCTCTCACCGGAGTGAACGCTGGAAAGTGAACATCCTGATTTCGGTTGGCGCGGAGTGCCTAAAACCGCCGCTCAGTCACGTTCCCTGCGAACGCAGGCCTGACCCGCGGAGCATCACCGAGGATGCATTGAGGCGAACAGGCCGTGGAAACACGACTCCTGAGGCCGCAGTCCTCCTTTGTCCTACGTCTGCGGTTCTCGACTTCCCCGGGGGCAGCCGTAAGACTCTTGTGCAGAAACTGTATGTCGGAATCTGAACCCACGACGCCTCCCGCCCCGGCAGACTTCATCCGCGATATCGTCGCTGAAGATCTCCAGTCCGGGAAGCACCCGCTCAGCGTCACCCGCTTTCCGCCGGAGCCCAATGGCTACCTGCACATCGGCCATGCGAAATCCATTTGCCTCAACTTCGGCATCGCCCGGGAGACGCACGGACGTTGCAACCTGCGGATGGATGACACCAATCCCACCAAGGAAGAGGTCGAGTACGTCGAGTCCATCCAGGCCGATGTCGATTGGCTCATTGGCGGTTGGGCCGACGACCGCCTGGGCCGCAAGGTGCCCGGCGATGTCAGCGGTACCGCGGTGCTGACCTCGGAGGCCTCGGGCCGTCCGCTCGAGCCGTTCTTCGCCTCGGATTATTTTGAGCAAATGCTCGCCTTCGCGGTGGAGCTCATCCGCCGCGGCAAGGCCTATGTGTGCGACTTGAACCCGGAACAAATGTCTGAGTACCGGGGTGTGCCCGAGCGGCCTGGCAGGCCGAGCCCATGGTGCGAGCGCTCCGTGGAGGAGAACCTCGATTTGTTCGAGCGCATGCGGAAGGGCGAGTTCCCGGACGGCATCCGCACGCTGCGGTCGCGCATCGACATGACGTCGCCGAACATTCATTTGCGTGACCCGGCCCTGTACCGGATCCGCCATGCCACGCACCACCGGACTGGAGACCGTTGGTGCCTCTACCCGATGTACGATTACGCCCATCCGATCAGCGATTATTTGGAGGGCATCACCCATTCCATTTGCACGCTCGAGTTCGAGATTCATCGGCCGTTCTACGATTGGGTGCTTCAGTCGCTCGACCTCCCGCGCACGCTGCCCCGCCAGATCGAGTTCGCTCGCCTGAGCCTCGGGTACACGGTGATGAGCAAGCGCAAGTTGCTGCAGCTTGTCGAAGAAGGCTTGGTCAGCGGTTGGGATGATCCGCGCATGCCGACCTTGAGTGGCCTGCGTCGTCGGGGCGTTCGGCCCGAGGCGTTGCGCGCCTTCGCCGCCGCCATCGGCGTGACCAAGTACAACGGCCTCACCGAGGTGTCGGTGTTCGAGGGCTGCATTCGTGACGACCTGAACTTTGTGGCCTTGCGACGGTTGGCCGTGCTGCGACCCATCAAGGTG
>JAPLUH010000093.1 GCA_026397675.1 Verrucomicrobiota bacterium | reverse complement strand
ACCCGCCCAGCCAGCGGCCGGAGCGGCGACAGTGACGGTGGCGATACCGTCCACCGTGGTCACGGTCGCGGTTGAGCAGCTCCGTCCACCTTAACTGAGACGTTGGCGGTGCTGAGGGCCGGGCCGGTGCCCTGGGACACCTTGGCGACGATGGCAGCATCAGTACCAGCACGGTACGGAGCGGCGCTCGAAGCGCGACCGGTCTGGGCCGGAGCGTAAGACTTCACGAACGGAACACCCTTGCTGCTCAGCGGATACTGATAAGCCTTGATGCCGCCGTCGGCGTTGATGAGGTTGCCGCTCAGGACGTCACCGGTGACGGGGTCGAACTGACGGGCGCTGAACTCAACGTTCGCGCCACCGCCGCCCTCGTACCAAACGAGGCGAGCCGGATACAGACCGTCCTTCTCCACGTTGAAGAAGAAGGTGGTGCCAGAGCCAACGCCGCCGCCATTGCCGCGGCCGCCGGAGAACTCGCCGACCACCACCGGGAAGGTGAAGGCCTCACCCGGGTTGCCGATGTCCAGACGGAAACCGTCGTCGCTGTTCACGTTGAAGGCGTAGAAGCCGGCCTTCAGGTCGAGGACCGTGAGAACCTCTTGGACGAAGTTGTCGGTGCTGCCGGTGGTGCCCGGGATGCCCGGGACGCCCGGATCATCCGGGAAGTAACCACTGGAGGCAGCGTCCTGGTTGTAGTTGATGACGCCGGTCTCAACGTAGTAGCCATTGGCGCCGAAGAGGGCGAGGTCGGCCACGTTCTTGGTGCCGATCAGGCCGGCGATGTGGGTCAGACCCCGGTAGGTGTCGTTGCCCATGCTCTCACCATTCTCCGACTGGATGGTCTTCACGAGGAAGCCCTTGTTGCCGGTGTTCACCGCAGAGGCCGGCAGAGCGAGGCTGCCCGCGACGCTGGCGGCGTTGACAGTGCTGAAGGAGTTGGTCGCATCATACTTCTGCGCACCCGCATTGAAGCGGACGATCACCGTGTGCTTGCCCGCAGCGAAGTTCGCGGCCGGCTTGTAGGTGAAGGTGGTCACGCCACCGGCGGAGGCCTTGGTCGGGGTCACCGCAGCGCCGTCCACGAGGAGGGCGAAGGAGGCCTGGTCGACCGCGGTGCTGCCGTCAGCCACAGACACCACAACCGGAGCGGTCGGGATGTAGTCGCCGCCGGAACCACGGAACGGGTGGATGAAGGACACGGCCGCCGGGGTGGCGCCGCTGGCGGCACGGAACGCCTTCACGGCATCCGCAGCAGCGTCATTGATGAGGTAGCGAGCTGAGGGGCTCGGGGCCACGCGCTGAGCGGACCACTCGAGGTTGGCCCCGCCGCCGCCTTCGAACCACACCGTACGAAACGGATAGGCACCGGCCACCGGGACGAACACCGTCGCATTGACGTCGCTGGCGCCCTTGCCGACGTCGGCCTGGCTGACAATCAACGAGTTGAGCACTTCCTTGTTGTTGCCACCGACGGTGGTGCGGAAGCCGTCATCGCTGTTGAAGGTCAGCGTGTACACGCCGGCCGTCGGGAACTGCAAGTAGGTGGTGATTTCCGCAGCAATGTTGTCGGTGTACAGGTCGCCGTTCGACTGGAACTCGGTGGCGCTGGGAACACCCGGGATCGCGTTGTCAGCGATCTGGCGTTCCACGGCACCCACGGAGGAGGAGAAGGCGCCATTCTGACCCGGGGTCGCATCCGAACCGGAGGTCGGCTGGCTGTAGTTGATGACACCGGTCTCGGCGAACACGCCACCAGTGAAACCGGTCAGGTCGGCCACGTTGTCACCCCGGAGACCGGCGAGCTGCTGCTCGGCGCGGGCGATGGTGTTGGGCTGATCACGACGGGCGGTCTGTTGGGTACGGACGTTGAAACCCTTCTTAGAGGTGTCCACGCCAGTGACAGCCAGGCTCGCCGGGATGGTCACGTAGGAACCCACGACGAACTCGCGGGTCGCGCTCACGGTGCGGCCCAGTGTGTCCTTGACGCTGATTTCAACCTTGTTGGTCGAACCAGAGGCCAAGGGAGCAGCGGCGTTACCGTAGGCGATGGTGGAGGTAATGCCATCCTTGGCGACAGTCACCTTCGAAGAGATGTCGGTGCCGTTCAGCTTGACGGACAAGCCCGTGGTGACAGCGATCGCCGTTCCGGAATCCACCGTGCTGATGGAGAAGCCGATCGGACTGCCGGCCGCGCCACCGATGATGACATCATTGGCCGGGATGGTCTCCAGGCGGATGTTGTCAACATGGTGCACTTCCCAAGCGCCACCGGTGCGGCCGCCGAAAACGAGGCGACCCGGGGCCGGAGAGAAGGAGCTGGACAGACCACCGGCCGGGGTCAATTCGACACCCTTCCAGAAAATCTTGACCTTGCCTTCTTCGGTCAACACGGCTTTGAACTTTTCCCACTTCAGGTTCTTCACCCACAGACCCCAGCTCGGGTCATCGAAACCAACCTGGCCCACGTTGGCGTCATTGCCCGCCGTACCGTCGGCGTTGAGATCGTCGGTGGTGTTCAGGGCACCGGTTTGCATCGAGGACGCATAGTTCGCGTCGGTCGTTGCGAGGTTGCGGAACGGAGCCTCGTCGTAAGTGCCACCGGGCCAGACGTTGCCGGGGCGCAGGGGCACCGGGAGCTGAGTGAGCAACTCACCTTCGACACGGATGCTAATACCCACGACGTCGCGGATGCCGCCCGGATGGTCACCGGACTGCCAGGTGTCAAAACCGATGCCCAGACCGGTCAAGGAACCTTCTTCGGGGAGATTGGTCTCACCGGCGGTGCCGGCGAACGGGGAACCATCGGTCGCAACCGGATCGCTAGCACGAACGTAGTTCAGCGAGAAACCGTCGGCGGGCTGTGCAGTACCGCCACCAATGCGCAAATCGCATTCGAAGGTGAAGGCCTTGACGACGAGACCCTTGTCGAGGTCGTCGAACACCACAGTAGCGCGCTGGCCGCTCTTGGCGTCGGTAATGGACAGATACCCGTCGGTGGCGCCGCCAGTGGCACCGCCGCTGGCGCGATATTCTGCCGCGGCCGCGCCCACTTCTTTAAAGGGGAGCTCCGTTGCAGTGTTGAAGTTAACCACGTTGGTGGCGGCATACGCCGAGCTACAGACCAGCCCGGCTGCCGTCATCCATCGCAGCAGATTTTTGTGTTTTTGACTCATAGGACTCGTGTTTTCCCGACGACACTCAGCGGCAGACAAGTGTTCCGAAACTTTCACAAATTCGGGACATTTGCAGACGACAAAGCGCTGTCGGGTTTGGGTGACACACGATCGATACACTTCGATTAAAAAGCCGGCAACCGCTTTTTTTAGTCAACAGCACGGCCGCAAGTAAAAACTCCGTCCATCTCGGTTTAAAAATTCCCGCAAAGTTTGGTCTTTTTGAAAGGTGGGAGGATCTCCCGACGAAGAAGAGGGAATAATATGACGTTAAACCCCTCTTCCTCCCTCAGGCTCGCCGCCAAAACCCACACCATCGGACTGCTCTGTTTGGTTCAAAGTCTGTCCGGGCAAATCCTCATATCCCATTGGGATTTTAATTCTGGATCGCTGAACCCGCAGTCCGGGCTGGGAGAGGCTCGGTTGGTCGGAGGAACCGCTGCAACCTTTGCAGCCGGATATGAGGGCGAACCGGCCGGAGCGTGGAATATTAAGGGTTTTCCAGCCCAGGGAACCCTCCCGGGGACCGCAGGGGTTCAATTCAGCCTGTCCACCGCCGGGTATTCTTCTGTCGGGCTCTCGTTCCAAATTCGACACAGCAACACCTCAGCCAACTCCGAACGCGTACTCTGGTCCATCGATGGCCAACAGTTCACCGAGGCGACTCGCTTCAACCTCGCCCCGGCCAGCACAGGAACCGGTGAAACCTGGTATCAACGGTCGGTGGATTTGCCCTTGGCGGCGGCCAATCAAGCCAACTTGTCGGTACGCATCGTCTCCGATTTCGATCTGGGGACCGAGGGGCGCTATTTGGCGTCCCGACTCGGTTCCAGTTATTCCACCAGCGGTACTTGGCGTTTCGATAACGTTAACTTCTCTGCAGTCCCTGAACCTGAAGAGTACGCAGCAATCAGTGCGCTGACGTTGGTGGGGTTCGGATTGTGGCGGCGGCGGTTTGCAGCACACCGAGGCCCATCGGTTACCAGAGAAACGAGTGCGTTTCGGTAATCCGATGCGTGTTGTCGAGCAATTCCGCTTTCCAGGCAGCCACAGTTCCCAACCGAGCCAACTGTTTGGGGTCGAGGATGACCCGAGACCACCGACGACCGAGAAACCCCCGTTTTACTTCCATCTCCACTGTTTCAAGAGATCCCGACTCGGTGCCCCGCAGTTCCATCCGGAGGCGCAGCGGACCGGAAAATGGACCAGAAACCTTCCAAAGCACCTCAAACTGCATCCCAGCCCGCTTTTCGGGATGATTCCGGAGCAACTCCTGGTAGGCGTCCCGCTCGTACAAGCTGGGAGAAAGGGTGTGACGGCCTTGAAAATCGACAAAATGTGGCAGCACCTTGATCACCTTGCCCTCGGCACCCAACAGCACACCAGCCGATAACCCCAATGCAAACAACAGCAGTTTCATTCAGAAAGGACCACGTTGAGGGAAAGAAAGGACCGCCGGACGCGGCGTAAAGCTAGGCACAGATCGGAGCGCCGAGGACGCATCTGAGGCCGGTGCGGTGAAGAGCGAACGCGCCGAATTCTCAAAACTGCGGGCTCCACCCGCGTTGCCAAAGGATCCAAACCCGCCATCACTGGCCGAGGGCGACGCACCTCCACCCGATTTCGAGAAGATCCCGGCATCGGGTGTGGAGATGGGAGAACCCGGCGCAACGGTCGGATCAAACCGGCGACCGGGATCGCCATCGATGCCACCGGCCGGAGCCACGGGATTACCCAGCGGGTTGGCCGCCGCCGGGTTACCAAAACCCGAACCCGCACCTGTACCAGGGCCTGTCGAGCCGGCGAAGCCATCTGCCCCAGATCCACCAATCCCCGCCCCAGACCTGGCCGACGGAGAATTGAACGAAAAAGTCCCACCACCCGAAGATTCGGATTTTGAACCGCTGAACCACGTCCGGTGATCGGCTTCAGGGGCGAGAATATCCGAAATAGATCGGGACGGCGCCGCATCGGTCAACGTCCCGTCACCCCGGAGCGACTCTGAATTGGCATTCTTGACCGAACTCCCCACAGAGCGATCGGCATCGTCGGCCAGTTTTGACGCCTTACGAGGTTTGGAGGGTTCGTCGGACCCACCATCATCGAAGTCGGTCTTCTGGGACGCATCGTTGCGGGAACGGCGGGAACGGCCGCGTTCCCGGCTGAAATTGGGGATTTCATCGGTCTCGGATTTTTTGCCCGAGTCGATTTGATCGGACTTTTCAACCTCCCGGGGCTTCACCGAGCCCGGTTCGGCCAACCAGTTCTTCTTGCGATCGTATTCATCCATCAAGCGCTGCTGCGCCTTGG
>JAPLUH010000102.1 GCA_026397675.1 Verrucomicrobiota bacterium | reverse complement strand
GAAGGTGGGTCGCGACCTGCCGGACGACATTCGCCGCCTCGGCATCATCCGCGAGGAAATCGGCTGGGATCGTAAACTGATGGTCGATGCCAACCAGGTCTGGGACGTGCCGCAGGCCATCGAGTGGATGCAGTCGCTGGCCGCGTTCAAGCCCTGGTGGATCGAGGAACCGACCTCGCCGGACGACGTCCTCGGCCATGCCGCCATTGCGCGGGCCATGGAGCCGCTGGGCATTGGCGTGGCCACGGGCGAGCACGGCATGAACCGGATCCTCTTCAAGCAATTGTTGCAGGCTCGGGCTATCTCGTTCTGCCAAATCGATTCCTGCCGTTTGGGGGGCGTGAACGAGAACCTCGCGGTGCTGCTCTTGGCGGCGAAGTTCGGTGTTCCGGTGTGCCCGCACGCCGGTGGCGTCGGGTTGTGCGAGTTCGTTCAGCACATGAGCATGATCGATTTCACTTCTGTCAGTGGCTGCTGGGATGGACGGGTGTGCGAGTTTGTCGATCACTTGCACGAGCACTTCACTGATCCCTGCCGCATCCGCTCTGGTCGCTACCTGGCCCCAGAGAAAGCGGGCTACAGCACCGAGATGCACGCCGAGACTCTCGCTCGCTATGAGTTTCCCAGCGGCACCGAGTGGCGGTGACGTCGGGGTAGGGCGGGGGGCTGTGTAACACGAGTTTTCGAACAGTCCAAACTACGATCAATCGTAAAATGGTGTTTACCAAACTACGATTAATCGTAAATTGGTTTCAATGAACGATCGTCGCCGAATCTATGATTCCATCCTGGAGACCCATCTGGAGACCCATCGGCAGATGGCCTTCGTCAGCGGTCCCCGGCAGGTGGGCAAGACCACGGTTTGTCGGCATGGGGCAGAGTCCTATTTCAACTGGGACGCGGCCGACGACCGGCGTCTGATCCAGAAGGGAGCGACGGCCGTGGCCGCAGCCATCGGAGCCGACAAAGCTCGCGCCGGTCGACCCAAGGTGGTCTTCGACGAGATCCACAAAGACCGCCGTTGGAAGACCTTCCTCAAGGGGTTCTTCGATGTTCATGCCGATCGGAAGAAACTCGGAGTGGTGGTCACCAGCAGTGCTCGGCTCAATGTCTATCGCCGGGGAGGGGACAGCCTTATGGGGCGATACTTCCTCTACCGAATGCATCCCTTCAGCGTGGCCGAATGCCTGCGCACCGACACGCCCGCCGAGGTGCTTTCGCCGCCTGCGAGGATCAGCGATGACGACTGGAACGCCCTGCTGCGTCATGGCGGGTTCCCGGAACCTTTTCTGACGCGGTCGCCGGCCTTCACCCGCAAATGGGCGCGACTTCGACTCGACCAGCTCACGGGCGAGGATCTTCGCGACCTCGGCGCCTTCCGCGATTTGGCTGGTTTGGATCAGTTGGCACGCATCCTCTCGGAGCGATCCTCTGTTCAACTCAACTTCTCCGAGTTGGCTCGCGACCTTCAGGTTACCGCCGAGACCTCGAACCGGTGGATCGCCGCTCTGGAACAATTGCATCTGGGGTTCACGCTGAGGCCTTGGTCCAAGGACATCGCCAACTCCCTGCGAAAGGAACCCCGGTGGTTTCTGCGCGATTGGTCGGGGGTTGAAGATGTAGGTCGCCGCGCCGAGACCTTCGTGGGCTGCCACCTGCTCAAAGCGGTCGAGGCGTGGACTGACCTTGGGTTGGGCACGTTCGAG
The DNA here is from genome assembly GCA_026397675.1 of Verrucomicrobiota bacterium. Lineage (GTDB taxonomy): Bacteria > Verrucomicrobiota > Verrucomicrobiia > Limisphaerales > UBA9464 > SXXZ01. The sequence continues at coordinate 877 of JAPLUH010000102.1, read as the reverse complement.
TTGGCTTATCTTCGCACCAAACAGGGGCAGGAGGTCGACTTCGTGGTCGTGCGCGACCGGAAGCCTTGGTGTCTCGTCGAGGTCAAGAATGGCGCCACCGAACTTTCGCCCTCCCTAGCCTTCTTCCAGCAACGGACCGGGGCTCCCTATGCCTTCCAAGTGGAATTGGACGCGCCGTATGTGCCCGTCGATTGCTTCAAACACCATGGGCTTCCGTTGCGCGTGCCGGCCCGCACCTTTCTTAGTCAGTGGGTTTGAATTGAAGACTCGGAGAGGTCTTTTGGTAGTTGGGGTAGCGTTCGAGAGAGTAGTGAGAAATCTGGGAGCAAGCGCGAACAGACTGTGGGAACAGGCGCTCTTGCACCCGGCGGCGAGCATTCCCTAGTGTCTGGGTCTTTCCGGGCGTGGCCCGGTTCATCACCATGGCTTCACTCAACGACAATTATCTCAAGCTCAAGGCGGGTTATCTGTTTCCGGAAATCGGACGGCGGGTGAAGGCGTTCAATGACGCCAATCCGGCAGCGGCCGCCCGGTTGATTCGGTGCGGCATCGGCGACGTGACCGAGCCGTTGCCTGCAGCCGTGGTTGCCGCCCTGCACAAGGCAGTGGATGAGATGGCCGTGCGGAGCACCTTCAAGGGCTATGGCCCCGAGCAGGGCTACGAGTGGCTGCGGGCTGCCATTGCCGAGAATGATTTCCGGGCCCACGGCCTCGACGTGGCCGATGATGAGATCTTTGTGAGCGACGGTTCTAAGTGCGATTGCGGGGCGATCCTCGACATCATGGTGGCTTCCAATCGTCTGGCCATCACCGATCCAGTGTACCCCGTTTATGTGGATACCAACGTCATGGCGGGCCACACGGGCGAGGCCGATGC
>JAPLUH010000167.1 GCA_026397675.1 Verrucomicrobiota bacterium | reverse complement strand
CTTGCGGACAAAGGCGGGATCCAAGGCAGCGGCGGCGGCGTCTTTTAGACGTTCCTTGAGGAGGGCCTGGATGTCTTGGGTGAGATCGACCGCGGGTTCCCGGGCTCCGGCGCGGGCAACCAAGACTTCGTTGCGTAGTTTTAGTTGCTGCTCTGCGGAGAGTTCACCAGTGCGTAATTGCAGCAGCCCGTAGGCAACTGAGCCGGAGATGGCCAGCATGCCCAGATTGACGACCATGATGCCGAACCACTTACCCAGCCAGATTTGCCAGCGGGGGATGGGCTTGGAGGCGATGAGGAAGAGCTGCATCTCTTCGATGTCGCGCGCCAAGGTGCCACAGGCGATCCAGAGGGTGGTGAACCCGAGCAGGGCTGTGATGGCGCTGAGGGTGTAGGTGATGAGAATCTGAGTGAATCCTTGGGCCGAACCGTCGTGCTTGATGGCGCTGGGCAGGATGAACACCAGGGCGATGAGCAGGCCGAGTAGGGTAATGACCAGGCGGTAGCGAAAGGCCGCCTTAATGGTCAACAATGCCACGGCCAACAAGGGGCGCAGGGGCTTGGGGACGAGGTCGGGCACGCCGGCCAGATGGCGTCCTTTCCACTCCGGCAGGGGAACTCCTCCGACTTGAAGGACTTTGGCCACCGCTTCTGCCGCGTTGCGGGCAGGCACAGTGCAGAGGTAGGCATAGCCCTGGCGCTCGGCCGACAGTTCTCGGAAGCGGCGGGCAGAAAAACCGATGACAATTCCCTGAACCACTTGGCTCAGCAGGTACGATTTCCATCCGGCCCGATTGGCATAAAGGACTGCACCACTGACGAGATTGAGGATGAGGAAAACGATGCCGAGCTGGGGCAGTCGGAGCCACAAGGCCCAGAGCCAATCCAAGACCGCTGCCGCCCAGGAAAACCCCAGGGGAATGGCCAACAACTGCCGATCGGCGTTGCGGTAAACCTCAAAGCGACGGGTCATGGTAGGTCACTTCTTATCGCCTTTGTTGCCACCGAGGAGTCCGGAGAGCGCGTCGTTGGCCTTGGAGAGATCGACAGGCTTTGCCGGTTCCGGGGCGGCTGTCTTGGCCGGCAGGACGGGTGAGACCGATGGGGCCAATGGGGCCGAAACAGTGGAAGCGTTGGAGGCCGGAGCCTGGGGCGCGGGAGCCTCGTGGCGGACGAGCGATTCGAGCACCGCCTCGGTCGAGGGCTGGGATGGAACAGCCACCTCCGATACGATGGGAGCCGCCGATTCTGTCGGTCGCGACAGGCGATCGAGCACCGAGTCAGCCTGATGAGTGCCAGAATGGGTGCCCGAATCTCCGGGTGCCCGCAGGTATTCGGCCACCCGATTGCCGCTCGTGGCCCCGCTGGTCTCGGCCTGACGGCGAGCCGCTTCAACCACTCCGAGGAAGTACGATTCTAGGTTTTGGGTTGGGTTTTCGAGGCGGACGGTATCACCCACCTCGGCTCGGATGAGGTTGAGCACCTTCTCGGTGGTTTCGCGGGAGAGGACGGGGGCGGTAATGCGGACCGAGTCGGGCTTGGCGAGCAGTTGATGCAGCGGGCCTTGGGCCTGGATGCGTCCGCCGTAATAAATCACCGCGCGGTCGCAAACATCTTCGACATCGCTGAGCAGGTGGCTGGACAAGATAACCGTCTTGCCCCGTTGGGCGAGGGCCCAGGATCAGGTCCTTGACCTCGCGGCACCCGATGGGATCGAGCCCAGCGGTGGGCTCGTCCAAGATGACGAGGTCGGGATCATTGATCAGCGCCTGGGCGAGGCCGATGCGGCGCTGCATGCCCTTGGAAAATTCGCCGATGGTCCGCGACCGGGCCTGGTTCAGGCCTACCATCTCAATGAGCTGCTCGGCGCGGCGACGGCGTTCTGCCGAATCGATTTGGAAGAGGCTGCCGAAGAAATCGAGAGTCTCGGCCGGATTAAGAAACCTGTAGAGGTAGCTCTCTTCGGGCAGGTAGCCGATGCGGGCCTTGGTGGCGACATCGCGCGGCGACTGGCCGAAGACCGTGATGTGGCCCTTAGTCGGGTACAGCAGGCCCAGGAGCAGCTTGATGGTGGTGGATTTGCCCGAGCCGTTGGGCCCGAGGAGTCCGAACACCTCGCCACGGCGGATCTCAAAATCGACGTTGTCCACGGCCCGCGCCTTGGGCCGACCCCAGAAGTCTTTGAACACCTTGGTCAGACCCGTGGCCCGGACGACGACCTCGTCGCTGGGGTACTCAGCGGACGCTCTGCCGGAAGGGGAGGGAGGGTTCATGAGGCGTAAGCGGGTGAGGGAACGGGGCGAGGAGTTGGAGAAAGTCGGCGTATCTTTAAAAGACACCGCCGTGTCACTGGGGGCATCCCGGTCAGGCGGCCTGCGGGGCGGGGGTTCCGGTGCTCGGGTTGGCGGCGTCGTCGCCTTGGACGAAGGGCTCGAGTTCTTCGCCCTGGCGGACCAGGCGGGCGCTGTTGAAGACCACAAAGAGTGATCCGACATTGTGCAAGATGGCGGCGACGATCGGGTTGAGGTACCCGAAGGATGCAGCGGCCATACCGCCAATAATAAAGACGCCGCCGAAGAGGAAGTTCTGGTTGATGACCGTGCGAGCCATGCGGCTCAGGCGGATGAGGAAGGGCAGTCGGCGGAGATCGTTGTTCATCAGGGCGATGGTCGCCGAGTTGATGGCGACTTCGCTGCCGGCGGCTCCCATCGCGATGCTAATATCGCCTGAGGCCAGCGCTGGTGCGTCGTTGACGCCGTCGCCGATGACCGCCACGCGGTGGCCCTTGGCCTTGGTTTGACGCACGTACTCGACCTTGTCTTGCGGGAGGCATTCGGCCACCACTTCAGTCACGCCAATCTCTTGGGCGACGCGTTCAGCCACGGGGCGGCGGTCACCGCTCACCATGGTGATGCGGCGTATGCCCGAAGCCCGAAGTTGTTCGAGGGCTTCTGCGGCCTCCGGACGGGTTTGATCTTGGAGGCCGACCCATCCGATGCAGTGCCCATCACGGGCCACGAAGAGGAGGCTGTATCCGGCGGTCTCGTCGAGATCCACCGACTCGAAGAGGTCACCCAACACGCCTTGGTCTTTGAGGAAGGTGGCGCGGCCGACCAGGATGCGCTGACCGTCGATGAGCGCGCTGACACCTCTGCCCGCGGTCTCCTTGAAGTCGCTCACCTGGGCCAGCGGCACACCGGCCTGCTGGGCCAGTGCCGTGATGGAACGAGCGGTGGGGTGGTTGGAAAACTGCTCGGCGCTGGCGGCACATCGCAACAGTTCGGCCGGGGCGATCCCGTCGAGGGGGTTGAGGCGGCTGACGGCCAGACGTCCGGTGGTCAGGGTTCCGGTCTTGTCGAACACGAAGGCCGTGATGCGTGCGGCTGCTTCGAGGTCGGCGATATTCTTGACGAGGATGCCCAAGCGGGCGGCGGCGCTCAAGGCGGCGACCATCGCGGTGGGGGTGGCCAGGATGAACGCGCAGGGGCAGGCCACGATGAGGATGGTGATCACCCGGTTGAGGTCTTGGGTGAAGCCCCAGACAAGAGCGGCGATGATCAGCACCAGCGGGGTGTAGTAACCCATGTACTGGTCGATGATCCGCATGAAGGGCAGCTTGGTCTTTTCGGCGGCCAAGATCAGGTCGCGGACGCGGCCCAGGGTGGTGTCTTCGCCGGCCTTGCTGACCTTGACCTCGAGGAGGCCGTTCATGTTGATGGTACCGGCAAAGACCGCTTCGCCCACGCCCTTGTCGACCGGGAGCGATTCACCGGTGATGTTGGCCTGATTGATGGAGCCTTGTCCGGAGACGATCTGGCCGTCGGCGGCGATGTTGTCGCCTGGGCGGATGCGGATGATGTCTCCGACCTTGAGTTCGCTCACGGCCACTTCGACTTCGTTTCCGCCGGACAGCCGACGGGCCTTGGTCGGGGTGAGCTTGATGAGCGATTGGATGGAAGCCCGGGCACCGGCTGCCGTGCGAGTCTCGATGATCTCACCCAGCAGCATGAAGAAGGCAACAATGCCGGCGGTTTGGAATCCGCCGGCGAGGCTAGAGCCCTCGCCTTTCATGCCGTAATTGCCCGAGACCGCGCAGGCCAAGACGCCTAGAGCAACCAACTCGTTAATGGAGAGCAGGCCTTTCCGGAGGTCTTTGAAGGCCACCACCATGATGGGGGTGCCTAGGATGACGGCACCGATCATGGCGCTGAAGGCCGCAACGGTGGTGCCGCGATCAAAGAGCCAGTCCACCGCGAAGGAGTTCAACACGAAGATCAGTCCGACGAGCGTCGTGGAGAGCTTGGTGTTGGTGTGCGAATGATCCAGACCACCGTGGTCATGACCGCAGTCCGCGCAGGCGGCGTCCTTTTTGGCGTCTTCCTCGAGGGTCAGGAGGCTGGTGACTTGCATGGATGGAAAGGGAGGGGTTTTGGGGTTCCTAGATCAACGCCCGAGCTCGGGACGCTTCTGGGGTTGGGGTTCCCGATTGAGCTGGATGCGAACTTCGCGGCGCTCGCCGTCAGCCCGTGAGGGCAGGAAGAACTTGTCGGGTGAGTTGGTGAGGATGCGGGTGATGGTGTCGACTCGGAGTCGATCGCGGTAAAGGGCGGGGTTCTGGCGGTAGGTTTCCAGTTGGTCTTGGAAGAAACGGGCCTCAGCGGCCAATCCCTGCACCAGTTGGTCGGCCGCGGCCTGTCCTTGGGAGACGGTGCGGTCGGCCTCGCCCTTGGCTTCACGGGTGACGCGGTCAAATTCGCCCTGCGCTTCATTGATGCGGCTGCTGCGGGCTTGGCCGGCCGTGATGACGGCATCGAAGAATTCCTTCACGTAGCCCGGGGCGACGCGCTCGACATCGAGGCCTTCGATGAGGACTCCCAGATTGGCGAGGGCAAGCTGGTCGCTGACCCGCTGTTTGACCAAGTCGCGGAAGCTGGCGATGTCGCCATAAATGGAGTCGGCCTTGGTGCGGGCGGCGGACCAGTAGATGGCGTTATTCAGGCAGTTCTCCACCGTGTTGGAGGCCGCCACGAAGTTGAAGGTGTAGGCCACGGGATCGCTGATGCGGTAGCGCAAGGTGGCCCGGACGTGGAGGATGTTGCCATCACCGGTCAGGACGTAGCCCTCGGAGGCAGGGTTGAGCGTGGTGGAGACCGGGGCACCGGTGATGCCGGCAGCTTCGGCGGCGGGATCGACGGCGTACCAGGCTTTGGTGGCTCGGACGATTTTGGAGTCGCCGACGCCGATGCGAACGATTTCGTCGATGGGGTAGGGCAGGGCAAAGTGCAGGCCGTTGGTGCGGAGGATGTCGCGACCCTCGCCCACGGGCTTGCCGAAGCGCAGCACCACGGCGACCTCGTTGGGCTTGACCGTGAAGACGCACGAAAAGACGAAGGCGGCCAGCAGCAGGGCTCCGAGGAGGCGGATGAGGACCAGACTGCTGCCCAAGGCCTCGGAGAGCGCCTGGCTGGAGGCGTCGTCCGACGAAATCCTGGGGCCGTCGGGCCGCAGATTGCCGGAGGGTGTTTTTGCAGCGGCCATGGGATCAGTTTTTGGAAGGTGCAGTGGCCCCGGCATCGCCACGGAGCAGGTTCAGCGGGGCGGTCTTCTCATCGAGGATGAGCGTGGTGCGATCCTTCAAGCTGGCTTCGAGGCTGTTGAGCGAGATGAGGAAGCGGGCCAGCGATTCATCTTGGTTGAGCACTTTGTAGTACTCAGTGGCCTTGGCCTCGGCCTCACCCCGCAGAACGAGCGCCTTGCGGCGGGCTTCGGCGAGGGTGGTGTCGCGCTGCAGTTCGGCCTCGGAGCGGATGCGCATGGCTTCGGCAGTGCCTTCGGCGACGAACTTCTTGCTGAGTCGCTCGCGCTCGGCCTTCATGCGCTCGAACACCTTGGCGGTCTGCGATTCGGGCAGGCCCAGTTGTTTGATGCCCACGATTTCGATAGCGATGCCGTAGGTCTTGAGCGTGGTGTCGGCCATGACGAGTTTCATCTCGTTTTCAATCTCCTCGAACTTCACTTGCTTGGGGTCGGGGGCGATGAGTTCTGAGAAATCGTGACGCCCTACGACGGAGTTCTTGGCGTCACGCACCACGTTCTCGAGGCTGGTCTCGGCGCGGAAGAGGTCGCCATTGAAGCGCTTGAGAAAGAGTTCGGCGTCGGCGATCCGCCAGCCGACGAACACCGAGAGGATCGGTGACTTCTTGTCGCGGGTCAGGCTCTGCTCGTACTTGCGCTCGAAGTTCTGGAGGCGGCGGTCGAACTTGTAAACGTTCTGGATGGGGTACGGCAGGCGCAGGTACAGGCCTGGCTCGGTCTTGGGTGTGCCGCTGATGCTACCAAAAGTGGTGACGACGGCCACCTCGGTGGTGCGCACCTGGTAGGCGAACAGCAGGAAGAGGAAGATCGCCAGCAGCAATCCGCCAATGATCAGGGTGGGGGTACGGGGCTTCATCTTGGGAAGGGGAGGGGGAAGATTGATTAAAAAGCGGGGGGTGCCTAGGGACCCGTCGGGGTCATTTCTTGGGTTCGTCCTTTTTGACGGGCTCGATGTTCACATCCAGCAAATCTTGGCGGATCTTGTCTTCTAGGTTGAAGAGGATGACGTCTTGGGTGTTGGTCGGAAGGATAACGATCTTGCGGGAACCGGCCGAGGCTTTGGCAAAGGTTTCGAGATGATTGCGGGTTGTAAAGACCTTGGGTGCGGCCTGGTAGGCAAGCAATTGGGAGGAGAATTGGGCGGCCCGTCCGGAGGCTTCGGCGATCTTTTGGGCCGAGATACCCTTGGACTCGTTGAGGGTCTTGGCGGCTGCGGCCTTGGCCAGGGGTACCGTCTCGAGCGCATACGCATCGGCTTCGAGAATGCGGGCTTCTTTTTCCTGCTCGGCTCCGATGACTTTTTCGTAGGCCTCGGCGACTTTCAGCTCTTTGGTGCCGATCGGCGGGTGGAT
>JAPLUH010000303.1 GCA_026397675.1 Verrucomicrobiota bacterium | reverse complement strand
CTCGGCCCATCGGCGTGATGAACACGAGGTCGGCGATGTAGAGACCCACAGCGGCCAGGGTCACGATCATGAGCAGACGTTGACGTTGGGTGGGATTCATCGGGCCATGCCTCCATTCCACACGAAGGTGAGGTTGAACTGCATCGGAGAAGCGCCGCGGGATTGGTCGTGGTGAACCTTGAGGACTCCGGGCAAGGCGCTCAGACGGGCCGTCATCGCCAAAAAGGCCGGACTATCGGTGGCCGTGCCACTGCAGACCACCTCGCCTGATTCTCGAATTTCAATGACCTTGGCGGTCACCGATCCGTTCTCGGGGAAGGCGCTCGTCAGAACCTCCAAAATAGCTAAGCCCCGGGCCGACTGAGGCGTCCACGGTCGGAATTGTCGCAAATCTTGCTGGATGCGTTCCAGCTCCCTGACCTTGCTTGAGAGACCCGCCCAACGAGATTCCAAGAGCGAGAGTTGGATTTGCTGAATCAGGAAAGCCAGAGCCACCAGGACAGCCACGCCGCCGGCGACCGTCCAGACCGTGCGGCGCTGCCCTTGGGCGTGACGGGCCAGGAATTGTTGGAGCACCGATGGCTTGGGCGGCAGGAACTCGAGGGTCGCCGGCCGCGAGGCCAGTACCCGGGCTGCGACCACCGCTGAAATTGGGAGCTCTTGAGACGAGGCCAACCCGGGCACTTCGGTGGTCTGGGGGCGGATGCGGAAACCGGCCACCGACAATCGCGTGGACAGCTCAGCGGCCAGCGTTTGGGCCAGGTCTTGGGGGCCAAAGATGCGAACATCGCGAATGGAGCCATTCCAAGGATCTGGGAGCTGCCCCAACGTAATCCGAATCTCCCGTGCGACGCTGTCGGCATGTAAAACCGGTTGGCCAGACGCGTCTTCGGTGACGCCCTCGAAGGACCGCAAGGCCACCAGACCGCCTCCAGCGCTCAATTGGAGTGTCACCGGACCCGGCCCGGATCCGAGGTGCAACGCGAGGACCCCCTCCGAGGCAGGATTTTCAGGAGGCTGGAGCTCGCACAGGGTCGCAGAAACGCTCACCAATTTGAGGCGCGCAGAACGCGTCCAACGTTCCAAAGAGGCCAAACGAGATTGCGTCAATGCGGCTAAGGTCACCCATTGACTACCCTCACCCCGGACACACCGCGAGTGGGCCACCTGATGGGTCGAGGCGTCGCCGTGAAAACCCTTCTCCGCCTCCAGTTGCAACAAGCTGTGTGCATCGGCATCGGCCAAGACTGGAATTTCAGTCTGGGTGACCAGCAGGCTAGAAACCGACAGGGCCACCGCACAGGTGCGTTCCCGAATACCAGCCTGATCTAGCTGAGCCCGTAGCTCCTTGCCGACGGTTTCTGGATCACCCGAATCAATGTCCAGAGACAGTTCGGCCTGAAATCCGAGCGTTTTCTCAATCCCGTTCTGGGTCCGGCGCAGGAGGCTGCCCTCAATGCGACGGCCCTCCCACGAAAGCCCCAGAACGGAGGGCGGGGCTTTGCGCGGACGGGAACCCAGTTTCAGAAAATTCATCATGGGGTGGTCTGGGCCTTCATCTAGCGATCGATTTGCTGGGCGATCTGCTCACGGACACGGTCGCCCAATGCCCAGCCCAATCGGCTGAGATCCTGACGGTAGAGGATCTTCGGGACTCCATCACTGATATCAAAAATGAACTTCACTCGGCGATAACCTCGGCCCAAGGGCCCTACGGCCACCAGGTCGGCTCCATATTGGAAGCTCCGGGTCGTAAGGAGATCGCGGCCAGCCAAAGTGGTTACGGCCTGATGATCACGACCGAGTGCGGCCACCATCCAAGCGATGGAATTCAGGCTCGTCGTATTTTGTTCCCGATACCGAACGAGTGTCGAGGCGGCGCCCTCTGCGGCTTCTTGAGCCAAGCCCGCCCCGACAAAGAGCGCGGTGAGGACCGTGGCGTTGGCCGTATTTAGGTTCACCCGCCCATAGCTGTAAGTATTGGTGGTGACGCAAAGTTCCGGGGCGATGCGTTCGAAGTCATCTTGGCTTAGACCGCTGGTTAGATAAAAACGCAGTAAACTCGGGAAATTGGGCGTCGCAGCCGCGGCTCCTCCACCTCCGCCTCCTCCACCGGGGCCCCCGCCCTGGGTGAAGCCCAAGCGAGTGAGAATTTCGCGGCTACGGCCGGTGCCGAAGGACGATTCGAGCAATCCCTGGATTTGGGCTTGGGTGTTGACGTTGGTGAGGAGGGTTCCATCGGCATGGAAATTGGGCTCCCGACTGAAGACGGTGGTCGTATCCAATAGGCCCGGAGTCGAATACAAGGATCCAGTGAGGCTGCGTTCGTCCGGGTCGAGAATCCCGTTCTGGTTGCGATCGTCCCCAAAGAGGTGATCTAAGGTAATGCCCTGGACCCAGCGCAATTCATCGACCGTTTCAAACGGACTCCGCTTGGCTTCATAGCCCAAACTCGAATAACCCAACTGCAAGGTGCCGTTGGTGCTCCTCCAATCCACGATGGCGGCAGCCAACTCGGTGGTCATCCCAGGCAACATCGAGAGAGCATTGGAATTGGCCCGGTTGAGATTGAGCCTTCCCGACTCGTCCTGAAGGTTAAAAACCAACTGGTTGAGCCCGGATTCTGCGGGGGCCGGATTGCGGCCCAAAATCCAGACCTGAGATTCTCCGATGGGCAAAGCCTGGCAAACAAACTGGGAATTGGTGGTCATCATCCCGTTGGTGGCGAACTGAGCCAAGGCCCATCCCACATAGCGCGCTGCGCCCTCGATGGCCTGACCGGCCGCCAGGTCGGCCGCTCGATTAGCCGAAGCCCGCAACTCCAAACTCATGGAGGCTGCAAAATAGAGAACCAGCGCGGTCAGTCCCGCCGTGATCCACAGCACGACCACCAAGACCGACGCCCGGGACCCGGTGCGAAGATCCATCTGGAGCTTGGGCCGGCCTAGGATCGCCCGCGTCCTCATTTTCTGGCTCAGGGTTTGAAGTACCATGCTTAGCCTCCGACGGTGCTGGTGGAGTTGGTGCGTGTCTGGGCGCTCACGGGCACCAATAATTCAACGCGTCCCGGGTCGGGACCCCAAGAAATCCCACGCTGAATACGAATACGAACGGCGACTGGAAGGTTGGTGGTACTGCCAAAGGTATCGGTGGTGTCCCATTGGGAAAGCCATTGAACGCCGTCAAAAGATTCCACATCCAGACGAGCCACATCGCGCAAGAGGAGTTGGTCCTCGACCTCGGCTACAGAGATGGCCAGGAGATTTCGGCACACGCCGCGATAAAGATCCATCCCCGCCGATCCTCCTTCGACCGAATTCCGCAGACTGTAAGAAACCCGTTGAACCACACCCCAGGGCTCTGAAGCGCGCAGGGAACCGGTAGTCGTATTGAACTCGAGCGAGACAGGCTGGGCATTGACCGTGCTGGATAAAGTACCGGCGCGGAAGGAGCCGGAGATGATTCCATTGGTCTTAGGGGTCACCGCACCCTTGAGATCTTGGCGGAGGGCATCGAGCGCCAGCTCCAGTGGGGCCGCTGATTCGATCGCATCAGAGACCGTGTTGCGGAGCCGAAGACTCGTGAAAAGAACCTGATTGGCGACGATGAGGATGAGGGCCGCCGCACCGATCGAGAGGATCAATTCGATCAACGTGAACCCCATTGAAGTCCTGCTTCTGGATGAAACGGGGATGGTCATCGGGGGGCGGTACTACTGCTGCTTCCAGGGAGGGCATCGACGGGGTGACCCAGCGTGGAGAACCGAACCGAGGACTCCTGTCCCTGGGTCAAAAAGCGGACCTCGGCCGTCAATAGCGGCAGGCTGCTTTGCACCCAGTTCTCGCGGGTCACCATCCACCGGTAGTCCACCGTTCCTTCGACCTGGGTCCCATTTTGCGTGGCGCTACTATTGGTGTAGAGGGTCGCCTCGGTAAGCATCCGTTCGGCGATGCGAGCGGCCACAGTCCGCCGAATAGATACGGTGCCGGCTCGACCCGCCACATGCAGCGCCTCGACCACGGCTGGGATGACGATGGCCAAAAAGAGGAGGGCCGCCAGCGTCTCCGCCAGGGTGTATCCCGCTCGCCGACGATTATTGGAGACCGGAGCGAATTTCATAATGGCGGCGGTCAGACCCTTCGACCAGCCACAGCACGGACCCATCGGAGTCCTCGATGCGAATGGCGTTGGGACTGTCCTCATCGATGGTCCCATCCGGCAGGAGCCGGATCGACGGTCCAGTCCGGGCGGTGGTGGGTCTTTGAGAACTGGAGATTACGGGAAGCAGACCCGTGGTGCGGGTACTCGTCAACGTCTGGCCGATAAGGCGCTGAGCCTGATCAAAGGTAATCCGCAGATGGTCATCGACGGTGAATTCTTGGGACAACGGGTCACCATTTTGCCCCCGAGTCTCGCGCTCGACACCATAGCGCCCGACAGTGGCATCGAGCCACAGAAGGACGGGCATGCTCTCGGAAATAGCCCGACTCCGGGCCGCATGCGTCAGGGCCAGAACCCGACGGGCTTCGGACTCC